>CAKURN010000031.1 GCA_934675695.1 uncultured Candidatus Melainabacteria bacterium
GGTACGCATCCAAAGCATATTTTCTCTCCTTTCAGCAACACGTTTGTAGTTTAATAGGTCTTTTACGCTAACATTTCCAGAAACTGAGTTTCCACCCCATGAACCACAACCTAATGTCAATGATGGTTCCATTTTGAAGTTGTATAAATCACCGATGCCGCCTTGTGAAGATGGTTGGTTGATTAATACACGACATGAAGGCATTTTCTTAGCATAAGCATCAATTCTATCTTTTTTACGTTCATCTGTATAAAGTACAGAAGTGTGACCAGCACCACCTCTAGATACTAGGTAGTATGCTGATTCAGCCGCTTGTTCAAAGTTTTCTGCTCTATACATAGCTAAAATTGGAGATAATTTTTCTCTAGAGAATGGGTCATCCCAATCTACAGCTGGTCTTTGACCGATTAAAACTTTTGCGTTTTCAGGCACTTCAAAACCTGCCATTTTTGCGATTTTGTATGCAGATTGACCAACGATTGCAGCATTTGCTGTTCCTCTTTTTGGGTCAATAAATTCAAAATCAATTAATTTTTGCATTTCTGCGTCAGACATAATGTATGCACCACGATATGCAAATTCTTTTCTTACTTCTTCGTATACGCTGTCTACAACAACTACTGATTGTTCAGAAGCACAAATCATACCGTTGTCGAAAGTTTTTGACATTAATATAGAAGAAACTGCCATTTTAATATCAGCTGTTTCATCAATTACAACAGAAGTGTTACCAGGGCCTACACCTAAAGCCGGGTGACCAGATGAATAAGCAGCTTTAACCATGCCAGGACCGCCAGTTGCTAATATACAAGCGATTTTGTTGTGTTTCATCAAACCACCGGAAATAGCAACGCCATCAGCTTCCGGTGCAATTTCGATCCAAGAAATAATATCTTTTGGTGCACCTGCTTTAACTGCTGCTTCTAAAACTATTCTTGCAGCTGCAATAGTAGCTTCTTTAGCACGTGGGTGTGGTGAGAAGATGATACCGTTTCTGGTTTTTAATGCGATTAATGATTTGAATATCGCAGTTGATGTTGGGTTTGTAGTAGGAACAATACCTGCTAATACACCCAAAGGTTCAGCAACGATTTTTACGCCGTTTTCTATATCGTTTTCGATTACACCACAAGTTTTTGTATTTTTGTGTTTGTTGTAAATATACTCAGCGGCAAAGTGGTTTTTGATAACTTTATCTTCGATAATACCCATGCCTGTTTCTTCTACTGCCATACGAGCTAGTGGAATACGTGCTTTGTCTGCTGCTGTTGCTGCTGCTTTGAAAATTTTGTCTACTTGTTCTTGTGAAAAAGTAGCATATTCTTTTTGAGCTGCAACAACTCTGTCAACCAATGCATCTAATTGTTCAACGGTTGCAATTAGACCATTTTCCATTGTTTGAGTTGTCATAAATGTTCGTCTCCTTTTCGTGATAAAAATCTCTATTAGAATTTTACATCATAATTCATAAATGTCAATTATACACTTAAAAATATTTTCTTGCTTGATTTACTTGATTATTGTATTTTTTATTTATGAAATTTAAAAAAATTCCTGATGATTATTTTTTCACGATTTTAGATAGGCTTACTCGTTTTGAGCCTGCTTTTGTTCGTTATGAAAGGGTATTTGATGATATTATATCTAAATTTCTTTTAGATATTTCTTTTAAAAAGAATCTTTTATTGAGTGAAAAAATATCAATAGTAGAAGAAATTCTAGAGTATTCACTAGATAGTAACGATGTCGACAGTGAAACAAAAGAAAAACTTTTACTATTAGAAAAAACTTATTTTATTGATAATGAAATTTCAAATATATACTTAAATTCTAATATAAATTATAAAAAAATGTTTGAAAAAATAGATTTGACAAGGGCTTTACCTCACAATTTGCTATTTTTTAAATATTTGTTAGATTGCAAAAACTCAATTACTCTAAAAGAAAAAAGAAAAGAAAAATCGCTTCTTTTTCCGGTTGAAAAAGTCCTCTTATGTGAAGGACAGACGGAATTTTTGTTGTTAAAAACTTTGTTTAGATTGTTTAATTATGATTTAGATAAAAATGGAATTTTGGTTATTCAAGCAGGTGGCAAAAATCAAGTTGCAAAAAAATACTACAAAATGCAAGAATACTGTAAACTTCCGTTTTTTGTTTTGCTTGATAAAGATGGTGTTGAGGTTGAAAATTTAATTACATCAAAATTGAGAAAAATCGACAAATTATACATCATTTCTTGCGGTGAATTTGAAGATTTAATTCCTCAAAATGTAGTAATGAAAATAATAAATTTTATTCACAATAACGAATTACCCTGTAATTATGACGATTTTGTTTCTTCTTCTATGGTTTTTAATATTGAAGAAATATATCGAAAATACGGTTTTGGTGAATTTAAAAAAGCAAATTTTGCACTCGATGCTAAAAATTACATAGAAAAATTTATCAAAGCAGAAGAATTCAAAAATTCTGAAATTACTGATATTTTAGCTACTTTACAACAGCTATAAAATTTTATAGAATATATTAGATGGAAAAAATTTTAATCACAGGTGCGGCGGGTTTTTTAGGAGTCAATTTAGCAAAGAAGCTTCTTTTAAATGAAAATGTTCTTTTGTTTGGGATTGACAATTTTTCTTCTTCTGATGTGTCAAATTTGTATCAATTGTTGAAAAATAACAGGTATGATTTCACTGAAGGTGATGTTTTGACTTCTAATTTGCCTTATAGTGACACTATATATCATTTTGCAGGTTGTGCAACTTTTGAAAAATATTATTCAAATAAATATGATTATATTTTTTCTATGACTAAAATGTTGGATAAAATGTTGAATTATGCTAGTGCTACCGGTGCAAAATTGATTTTAGTCCATGATTTTATTAATTTTAGTAAATATACGAAAAAGAAAAACTGCTACTACAATTACTTAAAACTAGCAGAAAATCTCGTTTTAGAACACAAAGAAAACTACAAAACAAATGTCAAAATAGCAAGATTGCCTGAACTTTTTGGTGGTAATATTTCAAAATACAATTTGCAATTGATAGAAAAAATAATATTCTATGTGTTATCAAATAAAAGAATCTCATTAGAAAATAATTTCGTTGATTACTATACTTTTGTTGAAGATGCTGTTGATGGTTTGATTCTTTTGAAAGATAAATATGTAGATTCTGATATTGTCGACATAGCCAGTAGAAAAACAACTTCTCTTGTAGATATTGTTCAATTTGTTCTTGAATATACAAAATCGAGTGCAAAAGTTGAAATAAAAAACCCTAATTTAATCAATCCAAATTACATTCCAAATACAGAAGTTTTAAAAGAAAACTTTGATTTTGAATGTAATTGTGATTTTAAAAGTAATTTAGCTAAAACAATAGATTATTTTGTTAGTATGTATTTTTCTTAATTTTCTTTTGCAAATACTTTTGTTACTTCTTCTCTATCGTCAAAATGGATTGTTTTGTCTTTTAAAATTTGGTAATTTTCGTGACCTTTTCCAGCTAAAATCAAAACGTCATTTTCGCTAGACAAATCTTTCAGTAATTTTATAGCTAAATGTCTATCCGGTTCTACAAATACTGTTTTTGGATTAATCAAAGATAAACCTGATAATATATCTGTGATTATTTGTTGCGGGTCTTCGTTTCTGGGGTTATCTGATGTAACTATTATTTTGTCACATAGTTGTTGTGCGATTTTTCCCATTTTTGGACGTTTTGTGCAATCTCTGTTTCCGCCACAACCAAACATACAAATCAAATTGCCGTTTTTCGGAGTGAGTTCTCTAGCGGCTCTAAGGATATTTTCTAATCCATCTGGAGTGTGGGCATAGTCGACTATTACCATTGGGTTTGTTTGTACGATTTCAAACCTTCCTGCAACTGATTTTGTGTTTTCAAGAGCATTTTTAATAGTAACTAAATCGATATTATTAACAATACCAACTCCAACAGAAGCCAAACAGTTATATACACTGAACATTCCATTTAAGTGAAGTTTGAAATTAACAACTTCGTTTTTGTAATAACAATCAAAAGAAACGCCGTCAGACATAAATTCAATGTTTTTTGCCATTATATCAGAATTGTTTTTAACACCGTAAGTAAGAATATTTACATCTTTTGGTGTCATTTCTATGAGTTTTTTAGCATATTTGTCGTCATTGTTAATAATTGCATTATTACCTTTTTTTAATCCTTGGAACAATTTTGCTTTTGCTTTAAAATAATTGTCCATTGTGATGTGGTAATCAAGATGGTCTTGAGTTAGATTTGTAAATACTGCTGTATTGAAATTACAATTTTTTACTCTAAATTGTTCTAAAGCATGAGATGAAACTTCGGTTACTACATTTAAAATGTCTGATTTTAGAATTTTTTGCAATGTGCATTGAAGTTCAGGTGCTTGAGGAGTTGTGTGTTTTGCTTCTAAATAATCGTCACCAGAAGACAATTTGTATCCTAAAGTACCGATTAGAGCACATTTTTTGTTATTTTGTTCAAATATTTTTTGTACCAAATGGGCAACTGTTGTTTTGCCATTTGTGCCTGTAACCCCGATTAAATTTAATTCATTTGTCGGGTGATGATAAAAAGCTGCTGCTAAATCAGCAATGCTTTCTTGAGTGGAATCTACTATAAGCTGTGGAATTTCTATGTTGAGCGGTTTTTCGGTTAAAAGAGCAATTGCACCTTTTTCAAAAGCACTTTGTGCGAAATTGTGACCATCAACGTGTTCACCTTTTAAACAAACAAAAATTTCATGGGAATTTATTGTGTTTGAATTGTATGATATGCCTTTTATATCAACATCTTTAAAATTTAAAACTTCTTTTGGTTTTATACATTCAACTATTTTACTTAAATCCATTTTTCTTTCCTTTTGTATTTTTATGTTTATATTTTATCAAAAAATTATTTTTTAGTGTGTTTGTCTGGCGTTAAATTTAATATTCTAACTAATTCAGATGCAATCTCTTTAAAAATTGGAGCTGCAACTGTAGAACCCCAAATACCTTCACCGGATGGAGAGTCAACTATTACATAAAGCAGTGCTTTTGGGTCAGTTGCAGGGAAATACCCTATCATTGAAGTGTAGAGTTTATTTGAATAACCTGTTCTATTAACGTTTGGTTTTCTTGATGTACCTGTTTTTGCCGCAACATAAAAATCGTCCAATTTTGCAGGGTTTTTGCTTACTTCCATTGATTTTACAAGTATATCTGTAATATCTTTAGCATCTTGTTCGTCAAGAATTCTACGTTTTACGATTTTGTTTTCTTCTTCTGCTTTTGTATATTTAATCAAGTGTGGTGTAATCCAAACTCCGCCATTTGCAATTGCAGCAACTGCTGCAGCCATTTGAATTACAGTTACGGAAGCACCGTATCCATATCCCATTGCACCATGGGTTGCAACGTCCCAGTATTTTGTTGCAGGTAACAATCCTGCTGATTCACCGGGTAAATCTATACCTGTTTTTTCGCCAAAATTGAATAATTTTAAGCTATCGTAAAATTCTTCATCAGTCATCATTTGAGAAATTTTTATAGAAGCAACATTAGAAGAATGTTGGAATAAATATACTAAATCAATTATCCCCGGAACGCCTCTTGTTTTGTAGTCGTAGTTTGAAATGTCCCACCAACCGATTTTCATTTTACCAGTGTCGTTGATTTTTGTGTATTTGTTGATTTTTTTATTCATAAAACCACAAGCAACAGTGATAATCTTGAATGTTGAACCCGGAGGGTAAATATCTGTTATTGCCCAGTTTTTTATCTCTTGCATTGTGTATTTATTGTATTGGTTAGGGTCATACCCCGGAGCCATTGCAAGTGCCAGTATTTCACCGTTTGTTGGGTTGATTACAACAGCTGCTGCTCTAGGTGCGTGAAATTTTTGTATTGCTTTTAAAAGAGATTTTTCGCATATGTGTTGTGCTGCTGAATCAATCGTGAGAGTAAGTGTTTTTCCTTTAACAGGAGTAGAAACATCAGCAGGGTTAACGCTTATATTGTAGATAATATCGCCGTTAGCAGATTTTTCGTATGTAATTGTTTTGTCTACATATTCAAGATAGTCTTTAGCTTTGTATTCTATGCCTGCTGCGGTATCAGCGTTTGGATTGTAAAAACCTAAAACATGAGAAGCAAGAGTACCTTGAGGATAAACACGTTTGTTTTTTACTTCGTATGATAATTCTCTAAGACCTAGTTTTTTTATTTCACGTACGGTTTTTCTATCCAAATCTTTTTTGATTGTAATTATTCTTTTGTTTGGTTGAGCCAGTTTTGTTGTTAACTGTTTAACCGGCATTCCAACAAAAGGAGAAAGTTTTTTTGCTAATTCTTCTGGTGTATAGTCATAATACGCAGGATGTGCGTACAAAATAAAAGTTGTTTTATCTGCGGCAAGTTTAAAACCGTATCTATCAACGATTTCTCCTCTGAGTACGTACATTTTGGAGATTCTTTGTGATTTTGCTTTTTGTTTGCAATGTCTAATGTCAAAAATTTGTAAAAGGAATAAATATCCCAAAAACAATGCACAAATAATATAAAATATGGATTGCAAGACGCCTATGCGTCTATCGAAATTATTGCCGCTTCTTCCCCTCACTTTAAACCTCGATTAATATCCTACAACAAACGCCTGTTTTGTTTTTGCTCCAGATTTAAGATTTATTTGAGGTAAATCAGTTGCATCAACTTCAACAACCTGCTTTGCTCTTTCTAGTATGTTTGTTTTGGAAACTGCTTTGTCGATATTGTAGTATGATTGTAGAGTGTCTACTTTGTTTTGAAGCTCGTCGTTTTCATAATTCAATTCTAAAGTTGCTCTAGAAATTTGATTTAATTGAACTTCTTTACAAGAAACAAAATAATAACAAATTAAACAAAAGATAACCAAAGTGCCTAATACACTGTACAAAAAGGTATTTACACGTGAAATTATGATTTCTTTGTAAGATTTTTCTTGTACAAAATACCCGCTAATGATTTGATTGTCTTTGTTTATAATTGGGTTTTGCATTGTGGAATCTTTTTTTATTTGTTTTTTTGATTGATTATGTTTGTTTTGTAGTGATTTATATTTGTTGAATGTAGGTTTCATATTCTCTTTGCTGTTCTAAGTTTTGCACTTCTGGATGGTGGGTTTTGTTTTATTTCTTCATCTGTTGCCATAATTGGTTTTTTGTTTATCAATTCTAGCATTTTTCCACCGCATTTGCATATTGGAGTGGTTTTGTCGCATCTGCAATTTGATGAATATTTTTTTAAAAACTGCTTTGCTAACCTGTCTTCCAACGAATGAAATGATAACAAACTTATTATAGCACCTTTTTCAGTTAAGTTGATAACTTTTGACAATGTATTTTCAAAATTTAACAATTCTGAATTAACTTCTATTCTCAATGCCTGAAAAACTCTTGTGGCAGGGTGGATTTTTGATTTTATATTTGGTGTAGAATTTTTTATTAAATTCGACAATTCAAGAGTGGTTGAAATCGGACGATTGTTTACTATTGCTTTTGCAATTCTTTTTGAAAAACGTTCTTCACCATAATTTGAAAAAATATCAACCAGTTCTTTTTCTTGGTATTTGTTAATAATATCATAAGCACAGAATTTTTGGTCTTGATTGAAACGCATATCTAACGGAGCGTCGTTCATAAAGCTAAAACCTCTTTCAGGACACGTTAGCTGGTGATACGAAGCACCCAAATCAAATATTATTCCACCTGTAATCTTTTCTATACCTAAAGAAGAAAGATGCTTATCTATATCTATATAAGAACCTTTTACGATAGTTAGATTTTTGTATTTTTCTAAGCGTTTTGAAGCATATTCAATTGCATCGTCATCTACATCAAACGAAATAAGTCTGCCTTTAGCAGAAATTCTTTTTAAAATTTCTTCACTATGACCGCCACCACCAAGTGTGCAATCGACGAAAATTTTGTCAGAATTTTCACAGTTTAAAGAGTCGACTACTTCTTTTTTCATTACCGTATAGTGCTTAAATTCAGTTTTTGACATTAAAAATTTATGTTCCTTTTTAGGCTTTGGAGTATTTCTTTTAAAAAACTTTTTTGATTTTTATATATAATATCATCTTTATGATATTTGTTGTACCTTTGGATAATATTTTTTGGGAGTTTTTGGTTTTCTTTTAAAATGTGAGCAATTGTTGCCAATAAATCGTCTTGCAGCTCTTTGTAACCCTCGATTGTATTTCTTAAATCCTCATCAGCTTCTCTATACATTAAAGCACTAAAAGCACATTTTAGATTTATGTCATTTTTGTCTGTAGGAAATCTGGAAAGTGCTTCTTGAATAGTGATTTTAGAACACAATACATCAGTAATTAAATCCGATACGAGAAGTCTATTTTTGTATATTTTTAAACCAATACTTTCCATATTTAGGCAATAACATATTCTTTTTGTTTGATTTTGTCAATAATAGTGGACAATTTTTTTATGTCACCGTCGCAATATCTATCAACTATTAAATTAAGAGAATTTATAATAATTTCATCATTAGAATAAGCAGTTCTGTAGAAGAATTTTTTTCCTTGTTTAAAACGCATTAAAATTTTCTTTTCAGTAAGTCTGTCCATTACGGTTTTTAGTGTAGTATATGCACGTTTTTCGTCTTGATTTTCAGCTAAAATATTATACACATCTTTTACACTATTTGTAAAAATTCCGTTTTTTTCTAACCCCCAAAGTGCATTTAAAATAGAACTCTCCAAGCTCCCATGACGTGTTTTCATTATATTACCTTTATTCCTTTCGTTATTTTGGCAAATTAAAATTTATTTCAGAAGGTCCAAAATTTATATTAAAATCTCTGTTTACAGAATCTGTTGTTTTGTATATAACAATTCCTCTTGATTTTGAAACTTCAGGCTTGTTTTTGACGTCCATATAATTGTTTTTCTTTTCGTATTCACTAAAAACGCTTTTACGATTGAACTTTATTTGGGTATTGTCGCTGCAGCCACACAAAACAACAACTCCTACAAACAATAACAAGCCAAACAGTATGCTTAATTTAGTTTTTAACATATCTTTAACCTTTACATGTTAGTAACAACAAGTTGATTAAAAGGTATTTCAATATTTTCTAAATCAAATTGTTCTTTGATTATTTTATTAAATGCACGTTTTATAGTCCATTGTCCTTTTGGTTGAGTTTTGATTCTGCATTTTATAAGCAAAGAACTTTCTTTAAATTCGTCTAGGCCGAAAATTTCAATATCTTCTAAAATCAACTTAGAATATTCTTTATTTTCTTTTAACTTTTTGAAAGCTGTTTTAATTGCATTATAGACGCTATCCAGATTTTCTTTGTAAGCTACTTCAAATGGAAAAAACGCATAAGAAAAATTCATCGTGTAGTTTTTTACTGTATCAATGCAACCGCATCTGATGAAATTTAATGCACCTGTTTCAACGGAGCGAATTGTGATTAGAGGTAAAGTGATTTTTTCAACATTACCTGTAATGCCATCGACTTCTACAAAATCACCAACACGAATTTGTCCTTGTAACAAAATCATTACACCGGATAGAACGTCTTCTACCAGTCTTTTTGAACCAAAACCGATTGCTACTCCTAAAACCCCTGCAGTTGCAATAATCGGCCTTACATCAATTCCAAAAATATAAAGCATATTCATTGAATATAATGTGATATTAATCCCCTGCAAAGTGTGGTAAATAATAGCTTTTAAGGTTAAGAATTGGCTTTTTCTTTCGTTTTGAGTGATTTTTTTGATTATTTCGCCGAAAAATTTATTACATACTAATTTTATTGAAGTGAAAATTATTATGAATATTGTTGTGCATTTAATTAATTTCCAAATAAAAACAATTATTTGTACATATTTTTCATCTAAATCGACGAATTTCAATACTTCTTCCATATTTCTCCTCAAAATTATATAGGCATTATATAAAAAATAAACCTAAAGGTCAAAGTCAAAATCAAACTTTAGATTAATCATATTTTTTCATAAATTAGCTAGACTAAATATGTTTGAAGGAGGTATTTTGGCATTTAGATATAAAAACAACAGCAGCAACAGTTTTGATTTAAAACGACAATACACTACAAATCCGGTCAAAAAAGACAAAAAATTCTTCTTGGCTAAAGGTGATTCTTTTATGCTTAAAAATGAATATAGAAAAGCAGTAAAAGAGTATCTTGTTTCTCTTATGTTGGACAAAAGTAATGTCAGAGCCTACAAATCAGCATCAAAAGCGTTCAAAAATTTGCATGAATATGAAAAAGCCATAAAATACTTAAAAAATGCAAGAAATGTTTATGGGTTTGATTCTGAAATATATTACGAATTGGGACTAAATTACCTTCTAAACGCTG
>CAKURN010000032.1 GCA_934675695.1 uncultured Candidatus Melainabacteria bacterium
TTTGGTTGAAAAATACGATTCTGTTGTACCAAACACTATAGAAGAATTAATAAAATTCAACGGTGTTGGAAGAAAAACGGCAAACCTTGTTTTAACAAAAGGATATAATATACCTGCAATTTGTGTTGATGTGCATGTGCATAGGATTTGCAACCGTTTGGGATATGTAAAAACCAAAAAACCGGATGAAACTGAAATGGAATTGAGAAAAATTCTGCCCCAAAAATATTGGATTGATTTTAATACTTTTCTTGTGACTTTGGGGCAAAATATCTGCAAGCCGCAAAAACCAAACTGCAGCAACTGTCCTATACAAAATTTTTGTAAAAAATTAATTTAAACACGCACTTAGGTTTTCTCTATCCAAAAATTCAACACTAGCCGGAATAATATTTGAGTTTTTAATTCTAAAGATAATTTTTCTTAGTTTGCTTAATAGCAATTCATTTTTTGTGATTAATTTTGCTAAAAACTCCATAGTTCCAATATCTTCTGAATTTTTTGCCGTTCTATACAATTCTTTTGTTTTTTCAATAACAAATTCTTCATGGGACAAAGAAATAGAAAAAATATCACTAATATTTATCCAGTCTGAGTCCGGTTCTTCTATTTTTTCAAAAACAAGTTTTTGATCTCTTAAAATTAAATAATTGTACATTTTTTGAGCTGTAGACAATTTTTCTAGGGCTACTTCTTTCATAAAAGTGCTAAAGCCTGACATATAAATTTCATCAAAATACGTCGACATCGCATAATACAAATAAGCACTGTTAAATTCAATGTTTACCATGTTATTAAATTCTTCTTGTAGTTTTGTATCCATTATTTTTCCTCTATATTTTTTGTCATGCAAACATTGTGAATGTTGCAGTATACTCGAACAAAATACCCGGCTTTGCAGTCACACTTTAATATTAATTCAGGAGTTTGACCGATTTTGAAGTATTTTCTTTTCAAGTATTGTTTGTCATTTGAAATAACTTCAACAAATTCAATTAAATGCTCTTTTGTCATTTCGTGGTTGAAATAAATTCTTCTTTCTTTGTCGTTTATTTTTTCAACATGGGCAAAATGCGGATTAGATTCTTCGACTTCAATATTTTCTAAAAGCTCCATTTCTTTTTCACAGCAAACAGGTTTTCCGTATCCTGTATGCACAATTTCTGCAATATTTCCGCAAATATTGCATTTTAACAAGTTAAATTTTTCTTGCATACTCATTCCCTCCTATGTTTGTAATTTTTGCATGGGAATTTTGTGAAAGAAATTAGACATGACGGTTAATCAAAATAGACAAAATAAAAACCCTCAAGTTAATCTTGAGGGATTGAAAATCATTTTTACTTGACTCTCGTGTAGAAAAGGTTAGTGTGTAGTTAGTGTGTTTGTATATATATAAAGTATATTTTTTATATCAAATTGCCTTATTTGTTTTATTTTGTTACAAAACTTAATATATATAAAACGTTTAAGTTATATAATTAGATTAACGAGTCAAAGGAGTATTTATGCAAGCAAGAACAACAGAAATAAAACTAAATGATGTTACGGAATTGGAGCTTATGCGTCATTATAAAGAAATGTCTGATAAAAATTTCTGTATTGAAAAAGGCTTCTATCCTTTGGGTTCTTGCACTATGAAATACAACCCGAGAATCAACGAATGGGCAGCGAGATTAGAGGGATTTACTTCTTTACATCCAATGCAAGATGATGAAGATTCTCAAGGTGCTTTGAAATTAATGTATGAGCTTCAAAATTTCTTAAAAATAATAACAGGCATGGACGAAATTACTTTGCAGCCTTGTGCCGGTGCCCATGGTGAATTTTGCGGAATGATGATAATTAAAAAATACTTTGAAGACATTAATCAAAAAAGAAAAAAAGTAATTATTCCTGATAATGCCCATGGTACAAACCCTGCAAGTGCTTCTATGTGTGGTTTTGAAATTATTGAAGTAAAATCAAACGAAAAGGGTTTGGTTGATGTAGAAGAATTGAAAAAAATCGTTGACGAATACAATAGCGATATTGCTGCAATAATGATGACAAACCCAAATACGCTTGGGCTTTTTGACAACAATATCTACGAAATTTCAAAAATAATGCATTCAAACGGTTCATTGCTGTATTATGATGGGGCAAATTTCAATGCTATTATGGGTCATACAAACCCAAAATTAATGGGATTTGATGTTGTACATTTGAATTTGCACAAAACATTTTCAACTCCCCATGCAGGCGGTGGCCCTGGGGCAGGACCGGTTGGTGTGGTTGAAAAATTGAAACCATATTTGCCAACTCCAAGGATTGAATTAAAAAATAACAAATATGAAAGAAACTATAATTACCCAAAAACAATTGGAAAAATGGCTTCATTTTACGGCAATTTCAGCGTTTTTGTCAGAGCTTATACATATATTTTGATGATGGGAAAATCTCTAAAAAATGTGTCTGAAGATGCGGTTTTAGCGGCAAACTATCTAAAATCACAATTAAAAGACGATTATCATATTGCATACAATCAACACTGCATGCATGAATTTGTTATAGACAATTCAGACAAAAAAGAAAAAGGTGCTGCAACATTAGATATTGCAAAACGTCTTATGGACGAAAATATTCACCCTGCAACAATCTATTTTCCATTGATTGTCCATGAAGCATTTATGGTGGAACCTACAGAATCTGAAACAAAGGCTGTTTTAGACAATTTTGTTCAAGTAATGAAAAAAATCGCAAAAGAAATAGATGACGGCGTGGATTTTCATTCTTTCCCAAAAACTACTCCTGTATCTAGAGTAGACGAGGTTTTGGCTGCAAGACACCCTGATTTAAGAGCATAGATATATGAAAACTTCCGACTTTGATTATATTTTACCTAATGAATTAATTGCTCAAAATCCTTTAGCAAAGAGGGATTGCTGTAGAATGCTTCATCTTAAAAAAGATGATAAAAAATTTTTCGATGAAAAGTTTTTTGATATTGAAAAATATCTAAAAAAAGACGATATTTTGGTTCTAAATGACACAAAAGTATATCCCGCTAGAGTAATTGCAAATCGTCATAGTGGTGCCAGTGTTGAGGTTTTTTTCTTAAATCCTTATGACAATTCATCTTGCTGGGAAGTTTTGATGAAAAATGCAAAAAGGGTAAAAGAAAATGAAATTTTAGAAGTTTCTGAAGATTTTAAAATAAAATATATAAAAAAAATTGATGCAAAAAACGAAAATGAAATTCCGCATTTTGTGGTAGAAGTCGATTTTAAAGGTGATGATTTTTATGAAACATTAAACAAATACGGTTCAATCCCACTGCCACCTTATATCCAAAGAAAAACCGAACTGGAAGACAATGAAAATTATCAAACTGTTTTTGCAAAAAACATAGGTTCAGTCGCTTCTCCTACCGCCGGGCTTCATTTTACAAAAGAACTATTAGAAAAACTGCAAAAAAAAGGTGTAAAAATTGCATACGTCACATTAAATGTTGGGTTGGGAACTTTTATGCCTGTAAAAGTTGATGACATAAAAGATCACACGATGCATTATGAATATTTTTCTATTCCAAAAGAAACAGAAGAAATTTTTAACAACAAAAAAGGTAGTGTAATTGCTGTTGGCACAACAGTTTTGAGGTGTTTAGAAGCAACATATCAAAAATACGGAAAAATCGTTCAAAACACAGATAAAACAAACATTTTCATTTACCCGCCATACAAAATTCAATCGATAGACAAACTAATCACAAATTTTCATTTGCCAAAATCGACTTTAATAATGCTTGTCTGTGCTTTTGCAGGTAAAGAATTTGTTTTAGAAAGCTATAATTACGCAGTTTCTGAAAAATACAGATTTTTTAGCTATGGCGATTGTATGTTTATTGAATAATTTACCTTAGTCTCAAAAACGCTTCTATTTTTGCTTTTGCACTGTTTGTCGGGATTGAATCTATATCAATAAACAATCCATTGTATTTGTTCGCTAATTGTTTTGCCAAAATTGTTTTAGAACAAAATGCTTGGCAGAAAAACACAGTAGGCAAATCAGGTTCAACAAAAGTTTCTATACAAAAATCCCCCGGATATTTTGCTTCTACAGCTCTTAACCAACCAAAAACCTCTGTTTCATTCGGAAACAAATTCAATATATCGAGGTCGTTTGGCGGAACACCCCAAAAACCAAAACTTGCTTTTGCTGTTTTTAATTTTGAATAGTCTTTTTCTTCTATTATGTTTTTTGTGATTAATTCAACTTTTTCTTTTAAAGGCAAATTACTTTTTGAAATGGGCAATTTTAGTTTAGAAATATCGGGGCATTTTTCTTCAAAAATGCTTTGAACAATATCAAAACCTTCTTGTTTTAATATTTCTGAAACAAAAAACCCGCTATCGCATTTGTCTTTTCCTATAGGGGCTAGAATTTTTATAATCCTATCTTTCAGATAAAATGTGTTATTTAGGATATTTTTTATTATAGTACAATAATTATCAGGGGCGAGTTTTAAATTTGGATAGCCAAAATCAATATCCAAATCTACAAATTCAGCATTTGGGTAGTCTTTTTTCGCTTTTGCTATTAAATTTGGTTGAGGATATCCCCAAAAAGCAATTATGTTCTTCATTTTGATATTATAAAACAAAATTTTTATTTAGTGAAAAAATATATTTGATTTCCTAGACAAAAATTAAAACTTGTAGTACAATTTTCATTGTAGTAAAATTGAGGATTAAATGGTTAAATTTCTATTACAATTAGTACGACGTATCAGACCTTTTAGTACAAGAGGCCTCGTTTTCATTCCGATTGAGAGAGATTAAAAAAGATAAAATTTTTTTAAAAAAGGCCTTTTATTTAAAAAGGTCTTTTTTATTGTTAAAAAATGTATAAAATTCTAAAAAAAATAGCAAGAAAAAATATTTTAAAACGTTAGTAAAAAGGTAACAAAATGAATAAAAAAGAAATGAAATTACGAAGAAATTTACAATTTAATTTTCAAATTAACAAACGAGTTCAAAAACTAATGAACTTGATTTGGGGACTGTAATTAATTGTAAAGGAATAATATGGCAATCTCAGGCATTACAACGAATTTTATAAAAGATAAAGGAATAGGTTTTGTTTCGCAATTAGCAAATAATAGCGATTCTATTGCACCAATGCTTGTCAAAGACACATTATCAAACGGTGCTATTGTTTACACATATTCTAAAGATGGCGGAAAAGACGACGCCAGAGAAAAAGCTATCGAGGAGTTCGGTACAGGCGTTGTGTGGCTTTTGATGATTCCGGGCATCAAAAAATTGATAGATAAAACAATCTATCCTTTTTTCAAATTAAACCCATCTATGGACGTTGGCACGATTATATCTAAAGAAGATGTCAAAACCCAAATATCCAAAAATTCGCAACTAAAATCTGCAAATCCAATCAAAAAAGCAATAATCGGGTTTTTTGATGATGGAATAAATAAAGAAGCGACAAAAAACGTTCAAGAAAATTATCTAAAAAAATCTAACAACCCTCTTTTGTCTGCTGAAAAACAGATTTTTTCAACATTAAACGACAAAAACGAAACTGCAAAAAGTATCTTCAAAAAATTCCATTTGCCTGACGGTAAAATTCCAACAAATGCACAAATGTACAAAGGTTTACAAGTTGCAAAATTCTTGATTGCAACGGGTACTAGTGCTATTGCATTAATTAAAATTATACAATTCAAACAAAAAACAACCCAAGAAAGAATTGAAAAAGATTTCAAAAAGAAAAACCTCGCTTCAAAAGTTCTTGTAGATAAAAACCTTAATAGAGATAAATTTTATCAAAATTTTGTCGGCAAAAACAAAACCGAAAATTCCCCATCTTTTACCGGTTTAGAAGCATTTATGACAAACCCTATTCTTAATACTTCTATTCTAGATGGCGTGATTACGATGACTAGATTAGCTGAAGCTAGAAAAGGCGAAAAGAAAGAAGTAGCACTAAAAGAAATTTTTCAACTTATCTTTATTTATGGGCTTGCAAAACCAATACAAATGGGTTTTGAAAAAGTTGGCGAAAAATTAAAAATGCCAATCGGATTAGACCCAAAAGTTCTTTTTGACAAAGATTTAAAAGAAAAAGTTATGCAAGCAAAAGACAAAATAAAAGAAATAAATGCAAAAAATGTAGTTGAAGAAATATACAAATTGGATTCTGATCACCCTCTTGTTGAACTTTTGGAAAATAATGGTGTATTAAAAACTGTCCAAGAAAATGGCAAAAAAGCCATCAGTTGTCTTTCTCCAATAAAAGAAAAAGAAGCTTTAAAGAGTTTTTCTGATATTAATTCTCTAGCCGACAACATTGGCAATTTGTCTAAAATCAAAGGCTTTAAACTGTTTTCAGTATTTGGAAACGTAATAATCGCTGCTCTTGCAATGGGTATATTGCAGCCAAAAGTTGCAATATTAATGAGAAAATTACTAAACAACGGTGACAACAGAAACCCTGCTATTGTCGCTCAAGAAAGAGAAATGCACAAAAACGGAATCTGATTTTTAGACTTCTATAAACAATTTTCTTCCGACTATATTTGGCTTTCCATTGTAATAGCCTGCAAAATATCCACCTGCGACGGGTTGATTTTTACCATAAGAATAAGTTGAGCCATAAGTACTATTTAAAAAAGGATTTACATTTTCTCTAAAAGGGTTGTTATCTTGCTGTACTTGAGTTTTGTTTACAGAAGTAAGAGATGATGTTGTATTGATTGATTTGTTTATTAAATTTACTAAATTTGAAAACATAATTTACCTTTTTAAAATTATTTTAATGTTAGTTTCTATTTTGTCAACATTTTATCAAATTTTTTAGAATTTTGAAATGCACTTTTTGTATTAATAATTATTAATTATTATAAAAAAATAAATTCTTATGGTACAATTAAATTATTAAAATGGCTTATATCATTTTTCATATAAAAAATTGAATAATAAATGTTATTGGTCCATTGTGGCAGACAGTTAAAAAGAGGACTAGGACAATTAATACCGTATTATACATTATTTTTGCTCTATTACTTGTTGCTTTTGGTATTGTGACAATTATGTTTGTTAGACAAAAAGCGAAAGTTGAAATTTTAGAAAAAAATGAACAAAAATACATAGAAGATTTTAAAGAAAAAGAGTCTTTTTTAAAGAAAGAAGCACTTATATCCGCAAAAGAACAACTTCACAAAGAAAGAATGGAATTTGATGAAGATGTTAGAGTGCAAAAACAAGAATTTTCAAAAATAAGAAACGAATTGTCGAAAAAAGAAGACGAAATTGAGTCAAAAGCTCAATCTATAGTCGACAAAGAAGTTGCAATCTCAAAAAAAGAAGACGAAATTGAGCAAAAAGAAGACTATTTGGCAGATACTATTGCACGCCAAATAACAGAGCTTGAAAGAGTTGCACAAATGTCTAGAGAAGAAGCTAAAACCACGCTTTTAAACCAACTAAAAGACGAATTGGCTTCTGAACAGGTACAGCTTATTCGTGAAAATGAATTAAAAATAAAAGAAGCTGCAGAAGAAAAATCTCGTGAAATTTTATCTCAAACAATGCAAAGATGTGCAATAGAACAAGTAATCGAAACCTCTGTTTCTGTTGTGTCTTTGCCGTCTGACGAGATGAAAGGCAGAATAATAGGTCGTGAAGGTCGCAATATTAGAACCCTTGAAACTTTAACAGGGGTGGATTTGATTATTGATGATACTCCGGAAGCCGTTGTTTTATCTTCGTTTGATCCGGTAAGACGTGAAATCGCAAAATTAACTATAGAAAAATTAATTCAAGATGGCAGAATTCACCCTGTCAGAATTGAAGAAGTATATGAAAAATCAGTAAAAGAAATTGAAAACAAAATCAAACAAGAAGGAGAGCGTGCAGCTGTCGATCTTGGAATTATGAACCTTAACAAAGAGCTTTCAAAAACACTTGGACGCTTATATTATAGAACAAGCTATGGTCAAAATGTGCTTAAACATTCTATCGAAGTCGGACAAATTGCAGGAATGTTGGCATCTGAACTAGGTTCTGATGTAAAAAGTGCAAAAAGAGCCGGACTTTTACATGATATTGGAAAAGCTGTTGACCAAGAACAAGAAGGCACTCACGTACAGTTAGGTACTGATCTTGCACGTCGATTTGGCGAAAAAGAAATAATTGTTCATGCTATAGAAGCACACCATGATGATGTTCCTTGTAACACATTAACTGATGCTTTAGTAAAAATTGCAGACACAATTTCCGCAGGTCGCCCCGGAGCTCGTCGTGATACGCTTGAAATCTATATTAAACGCCTTAAAAAGCTGGAAGAAATTGCTAACAGCTATGAAGGTATTAAGCAGTCTTTTGCTGTTTCAGCTGGTCGAGAGGTTAGGGTTGTTGTTCAACCTAATGTGTTTGATGATGTTGCTAGTGCAAAATTAGCTCGTGATATTGCAAAACGCATTGAGGATGAATTGGAGTACCCTGGACAAATTCGAGTAACAGTAGTTAGAGAAGCTAGAGTTACCGAAATTGCCAAATAAAAGGCAATTTAGATGCGTGATAACTATAAAATACTGTTTATAGGCGACATTGTAGGCAAAGCCGGTCGAACTGTCGTAAAAAAGTTTCTTTTTGATGATAATAACAGGGCTAACTATGATTTTGTTATAGCAAATGCCGAAAATGCTAGCCACGGCTTCGGTTTGACGAAAAAAAACCATGATGAGTTGCTGAATTATGGCATAAATTGCCTCACTTCCGGAAATCACATCTGGGACAAAAAAGACATAACAACATATATAGAAGACTCAAACGCACTTATTCGACCATTTAATTACCACGATACCGCTCTTGGTGTTGGGTATCGAGTTTTTGACAATAGAATTGCTGTTATAAATCTTCTTGGAAAAACTTTTATGCCTCCAATTAATTGCCCATTTGTTGCAATTGAGGCCATAATGAATGAATTAAAAAACAACTACAATTTAGAAGATTTAGTTGTTTTTGTTGATTTTCATGCAGAAGCAACAGCAGAAAAACAGTGTTTTGCTTATCGTGCAATGGAATTAGGAGTAAATTGTGTTATGGGTACGCATACACATGTGCAAACTTCCGACGAAACAATAATCGATAACAAAATGGCGTATATTACCGATGCAGGCTTTTGTGGAAGCAAAAATAGCGTAATTGGTATGGAATATTTAGGCTCTTTTAAAAGACTTCTTACTTCAATTAATGAAAGATTTGAAGTCGAAACTTCTTATCCGTATATTTTAAATGCTTGCGAAGTCGAATTTAGAGGCAATACTCCAATCAACATAAATAGAATTATATTTGAATACGACGGCGAAGAAGACAAGGGGTGTGAAAATGAAAATTGATTTGCATATTCATACAACTTATTCTGATGGAATGCTATCACCTGTAGAAATTGTAAAAACAGCTCGTGAGTGTGGGCTTGATTGTATTGCTTTGACTGATCATGATAATATCTTGTCTTGGAAAATTGCAACTGATTATGTAAAAGAAAACAATATCAATCTCCAAATAATCCCCGGAGTTGAAATAAATACTTTGTACAAAGGTTTTGAAGTCCATATTTTGGGTTATTTTATGGACAAAACAAACCCTGATTTTATTAATTTGTTAAATATTCAGCAAAAAGCCAGAATTGAGCAAACTCACCAAATCATTGACCTTTTAAATAAAAAAGCAGGTTTAAAAATAAAATTTGAAGACGTTCAAAAGCTTGTTGCAAAAGACGGCTCGATTGGTCGTCCTCACATAGCTAGAGCAATCACGTCTTGCGGCGGAAGTGCAAATGTTATGGAAGCTTATGCAAAATTCATAAACAACAATTCTGAAGTTTATGTAGAAAGAAAAACTGTTTCTCCACATGATGCTGTAGAAATAATTTCAGAAGCTAGAGGAATTCCTGTATTTGCTCACCCAATCGATGTTGATATTGCAGACAGTCTTACTTGCGAACTTGCAAATTGCGGTTTAAGAGGAATTGAAGCTTATCATAGAAAGCATTCTCCTGCTGCAGTCGAACATTTTTCTACATTAGCTGAAAAATATGGTCTAATCGTCACTGGCGGGTCTGATTTCCATGCACCTTCAATTAACCATGGAACAATATTAATGGGTAAAAATTTCGTTCCTGATTGGGTTTATGATAAATTAATGCTAGAAAAAAAGAAAATCGAACTAGCTTAAATTCCATTACTTAATATATCTGCTACTCCAAAATCAAATTCTTTTTTCAAATTACCATCGGC
>CAKURN010000033.1 GCA_934675695.1 uncultured Candidatus Melainabacteria bacterium
ACGCAAAACAATGCAAAAAATACGGTGCGACTCGTTTTCGCTACTGTGATACTCTAGGCTATGATGACCCAAAAACAGCTTACGACAGGATTTATACCATTGCAAAAGAAACAGGAATGGAAATTGAATTGCATTTTCATAACGACTTAGGCATGGCAACAGCATGTTCTGTAATGGGTGCAAAAGCTGCAATTGACGCTGGAGTTGACGCTTGGATTAATACAGCAATAAACGGCATGGGAGAAAGAGCCGGAAATGCAGATTTAGTTTCTTGCATTTTAGCTGTTACAAAATCTTCAGGTTTTAAAAACAACTACAAAATCGATCCTCAAATAGATTTGTCAAAAGCATGGAAACTTGCAAAATACACTTCTTACGCTTTTGGAGTACCTATTCCAATAAACCAAGTCGCAGTCGGCGACAATGCTTTTGCTCATGAATCAGGAATTCACGCAGATGGAGCTTTAAAAGACAGAAGAAACTACGAATTGTATGATTTTGAAGAACTAGGCAGAGGTGAGCCGGAAATTATCGAAACAGGCAGAATGATTACTGTTGGCGAATATGGCGGAATTAAAGGTTTTAGAAACGTATTTTCACAACTGGAACTTGAATTTCACGATGAAGACGAAGCAAGAAACATTCTTGAACTGGCTCGTTACGCAAACGTTCACACCCAAAAACCATTGACTGATAGTGAACTTAAATTCATTTATTTCTACCCAAATATAGCAGCAAAAATCATGACAGTTGATCCATATTATGCACCAAAAGGAGCGTTGAGAGAAAGAATGGAAAGACTGGAACATGTTGCTGGTTCAAAAATCATATAATATTTAAGGCAAGCAAAATGAAAAAACTTTTTATAGACACTCTAGGTTGTCAAATGAACAAATCAGATACAGAAAGAATAATCGGCATGTTGTCGCATTTCGATTATTCTGTTACAGAAGATGAATCAGAAGCTGATTTGTTTATTGTAAACACTTGTGCAATTCGCCAATTATCGACAGACAAGGCCTATTCTCGTTTGGGCAATTGGGGAAGAATTAAAAAAGAAAAGAAAAAAGAAGGCAAAACAACAAAAATTGCTATTTCAGGTTGTGTTGCCCAATTAGAAAAAGAACAGTTATTGAAAAAATTTCCACAAGTAGATTTGGTTTTTGGAACAAGAAACATAAACCAACTTCCTGAATTGTTAAAAGAAATAGAAGAAAAAAGAATCTGTGCAACTTCTGACAATCCAATAGAAGAAAACGACTACAATATTGCAAGAGTAGAGTCGATTAATGCTTGGCTTCCTATTATGGAAGGCTGTAACAACTTCTGTTCTTATTGTGTGGTGCCTTATACAAGAGGCAGAGAACGTTCCAGAACAATCGAAGCAATTGTAAAAGAGGCACGCCAAATCATAAAAGACGGCTTTAAAGAAATCACTCTTTTAGGGCAAAACGTTGATTCTTACGGCAAAAATCTTAATGACGGCACAAATTTTGCAAAATTATTAAAAACGTTAGATGAATTAGAAGGCGACTTTAGGATTAGATTTACTTCTTCATATCCAACAGATATTACAGATGAAGTAATCGAAACAGTCAAAAATTCCAAAAAAATCTGCGAATGTTTCCATATTCCTATGCAATCCGGAAACGACAGAATTTTAAAAGCGATGAATAGACGCTACAACGTAGAAGAATATTCAAAAATCGTTGAAAAAATCAGAAACAATATAGAAAATGTTGCAATTACATCTGATTTTATTGCAGGTTTTCCATCAGAAACAGAAGAAGAATTTAATGACACAATAAAAGCAATAGACGTTTTGCAGCTTGATTATTCAAACACAGCAGCATATTCGCCCCGTCCTTTTACTCCTGCAGGCAAAATGACGGACAAATTTGTGCCAGATGAAATCAAAAAACAAAGACTTCAAATTCTAAATGACAAAGTAAAACTTGCTTCTCTAAAATCTAACGAAAAATACATTGGAAAAACTCTAGAAGTATTAATAGATGGGGTCAAAGACAATGTATTTCAAGGCAGAACCAGAAACAACAAAGTCGTTCATATTCAAGATGACAAAAATTACAAAATCGGTCAATTTGTTAATGTAAAAATCGATAGAGTTTCTACTTGGTGCTGTTTTGGAAAAAGTGTAGAATAGCGAAATTATTTTAAAATTATCTCAAGTTTTCAAGCACTCTTGTTGAAGAACTAAAGTTCAAAGAATTGTAATTGTCCATATATAGTCTTTCACCCAGAAACAAAAGGTCATTTTGATTTATTAATTTTTTGGTTGGAGTAGGGGCTTTTGGACAATTTTTTGAATTTTCTTGCCTGTTGCAATCAAAAATATATGAAGTATCTTTTGTGTCCACTTCAACAGTTCTTTTTGCATAAACAACAGTTGATAAAATAACAAACAAAAATAGAAATTTAATTATATTTTTCATAACAAACATTTTAATATAAAAAATATAAAAGGTTAAAAATTTGCTATTTGCAAAAATTTTAAAGTATAATGACCATATCAATAAGGAGAATAAAATGGAAAAATACGGACGTAAATACAATTTTTCAGCAGGTCCTGCAGTTTTGCCGGTCGAAGTTTTAGAAACAGCAAGAGATGAAATGCTTAACTATCAAAATTCAGGCATGAGTGTTATGGAAATGTCACACCGTTCAAAAACTTATGACAACATAATAAAAACAGCTGAAAAAGACTTGAGAGAATTGTTAAATATTCCTGATAATTATAAAGTTTTGTTTTTGCAAGGCGGAGCCCATCTTCAATTTTCTATGGTGCCGATTAATTTATTAAAAAATGGCACAGCAGACTACATTGTAACAGGTCAATGGGCAAAAAAAGCTTATATAGAAGCTCAAAAATACGGAAAAATCAATAAAATCGCAACTTCAGAAGACAAAAACTTCTCATATATTCCTGATTGCAGTGATTTAAATATTTCTTCTGACGCTGATTATGTTTACATCTGTGAAAACAACACAATATACGGCACAAAATTCCAAACTTTACCAAACACTAAAGGCAAGGTTTTGGTTTCTGATATGTCATCTTGTTTCTTATCTGAACCTGTTGATGTTACAAAATACGGTTTGATATATGCAGGCGTTCAAAAAAACGTTGGCCCCGCAGGTGTTCAAATAGTAATAATTAGAGAAGATTTAATTAGAGAAGATTTGCCTGGTTGGTGTCCTACAATGCTAAAATACAAGACCCATGCAGATAATGATAGTTTGTATAACACACCACCGGCATACGGAATTTATATTTGCGGTCTTGTCTTTAAATGGCTAAAGAAAAATGGCGGACTAGCCAAAATGAAAGAACTAAACGAACAAAAAGCAAAAATTCTTTATGATTTTCTTGACAATTCAAAATTGTTCAAAGGAACAGTAGAAAAAAATTCTCGCTCGTTAATGAATGTGCCTTTTGTTACAGGAAATGACGAATTAGACAAAAAATTCATAGAAGAAGCAAAAGAAAATGGTTTACTGCAACTAAAAGGTCATAGAACCGTTGGCGGAATGAGAGCTTCTATCTACAATGCAATGCCTATTGAAGGTGTTAAAAAATTGGTAGAATTTATGGAAAAATTTGAAAAAGAAAATATATAATTTTACGGGTGAATTTTCACCCGTTTTTAAACTTTTTGTTTTTATGCTACTATAAGCTAAAGAGGAAGATTTAAAAGATTAGTTTTATGCCAAAAATTTCAATTATAGTACCTGTTTACAATGTAGAAAAATATCTGTCTGAATGCCTTGATTCTTTGATTAATCAGACTTTTAAAGATATTGAAATTATTTGCATAAACGATGGTTCTCCTGACAAAAAAACAAAGGCTTATCAGGTGCCAGAAACTCAGGAATAAAAGCCGCAACAGGCGATTATATAGGTTTTGTCGATTCAGATGATTGGGTTGATTTAGATTTTTTTGAAAAATTATACAATGCAATTATAGAAGAAAACGCTTCTATTGCTTTGGCTTCTATAATTAGAAAAAGAAAATACGTCCAAAAATATAGAGTTTATTACAAAAACAAAACTATAGTAACAAACCTGAAAGACAAATTAGATTTATGCAACATTCCAAAATGCTGCTATGTTTGGAACAAATTGTATAAAAAAGAACTTCTTGAAAACAATTTGTTTATTGAAAACAGATATTTTGAAGACATTTTGTGGCTACCTGAAACAATCAAAAAAGCAAACAAAATCGTGAGTGTTTCAGATACAAACTATTATTATAGAGTCAACAACAACTCTATCGTCAAAAAAACTCCAACACCAAAAAAACAATTCGATTCTTATTTCGCAAAAAAACGCTTAATGAAATTTTACAAAGAAAACAATCTAATATTAGACGAAAAGCACCAAAATATCACAAAAAAAATAAAATACTTTTTGAATATTCCGATTTACAAAATTAAAGAAAAAAACAACAAAGAAAATATATATTTGTTGGGTTTTCTTAAAATTCCAAAATTTTTAGAAAACATTTTTGAAACACTAAACACATTTATTAAAAAAATATTTTCTATTTCAACTATAGATTGCCATTTAATGATTTATATTTTTGGCATACAAATAAGAAAAAAACTAAAAACAAAACCAAAAATCGTTGAATTAAAAGACTATGGAATTACAAAAGAAAAAAGAACACCAAAAATAATTGCAAGTTTAACAACTTTTCCGGATAGAATAAATACCGTTTCAAAAACTATAAAAACTATCCTTAATCAAACTCTAAAAGCTGACGAGGTTATTTTGTGGTTAGCAAATGAACAATTTCCAAATAGAGAAAATGATTTGCCTCGTGATTTGATTGATTTAAAAAACTTCGGACTTACAATAAAATTTTGTCACGATATAAAATCTTATAAAAAACTGATCCCGACTTTAAAAGAACATAAAAACGACATTATTATTACATTTGACGATGATATCTATTATGACAATGACATAATAGAAACTTTATACAATTCATATCTTATAAACCCTGATTGTATCCACACAAACAGAGGTCATAGAGTTTTTGTAAAAAATAACACAATTATGTTAAAACCAAATTCTGATATTTATTGGAAAAACTATTCAACTCCAACGTTTAAAAACACAATAATAGGCTGCGGAGGGGTATTGTATCCGCCAAATTGTTTTGACGATAGAGTATTAGATGAAGAAAAATTCCAAAATATTATTCCAACCCAAGATGATGTCTGGTTTTGGGCAATGGCAGTATTAAACAAAAGAAAAATAAAAATCGTAAAATCTTATTCTTTTGAACTTCAAACTGTAGAAAATAGCCAAAACATAAGTTTGTGTAAAATAAACAACAAAAAAACAAACGGAAAAAACAGTTTCAAAACAATTGAAAACGAATTTAAAGAACTTGTTTCTATAATAAAAGAAGAAAAATAGCAATTTTTATAAAATTTATAAATCTACAAATTTGTAAACTGTCCAATCTCCGAGTTTTGTTTTGTTTTCAAAAACGAGTTTTTCATTTGCCCAGTTTAAGGCTTCGTTTCTATTTAACGAAGCAATCAAAAACAAAAACGGTGTCTTTTTGTAACGACTATCATCTTTTGCAATTGTTTCCAACCCATAAGAATTAAACAAACTCACGCTTTCCAAATCTACAACAAACAAATTTTCGCCTTTTTCCATGTGAATTTGGTTATCGAGGTATGAAAACACGCATTTTTTAGCTTCTTGTTGATTTAAAAAAAAACTTTATAGAGTTCGTAGCCGTTTTTGTAAGCGTCAAAAGTCGTTCCTTTATTGTAAACTTCAGGAAAATTGTATTTGCTAATTGTATATGCAATGTTATCGTTTTCGTTGTAATATTTCAAAAATGATTTTTTTGGATAAAACAAAAACAAAATCTTGTCATTTTTTTTCATTCCCATTTCATTCATCGCCAAAATAGGAAGTCTTTGCCCTTCTGTTCTGACTAATCTAATTGCAGAAGTGTGAGAAACTATAATAAAAAATAACGACATAAAAGCATAAACCGTCAAAAGCACGACTCTTGTGTTTTTATTTGATATATAGTTTAGACCGACTGCAGCCAAAAGTATCAAAATAGGATAAAGTTCGGTTAAATATTTTGTCAAAAATATGATTTTTCCTGCAATTGAAGCAATCAAAATAGTTAAAAAAGTAGTAGAAAACAAAACAAGGAGGTATTTGTTTATTCTTTTTGATTCTAGAAATATTGCTTTTACGATTAAAAATAGAGCAATTCCAGCTGGTATTATTGCAAACAATATAAAACCTATATTCATTTCTCCTGTTGGCGAAATTATTTGATTATAGAAGCTTTTTGGCGAATTTGTAAGGTTTTTTAATACAGGTGAAAACAAATCCGTAAAATAGAAAAATATCTTTGACCAGTTGAAAGGTGCCCACCACTGAGAAAAATAAGTAGGGTGAACAAATATTTTTAATATAAATGGCACTATAGGCACGCACAAAACCAAGCCTGCAAGAATTTTTTTATAAGAATCGTCTTCTTTTTTCTTTTTTTGACGAAATGCAATTAGTGCAAAAATATTAAACAATACAAACACAAAACCTATCGTATGTTCTAAAATCAACAAAACTGAAAAAATACTGAGCCAAGTCGCATTTTTCTTTGACGGAGCTTCGTACATTTTTATTGAAAATAACAAAACAAAAGAACTCAACAAAAATATCATCGAATAAATTCTTACTTCTTGAGAAAAATAAATCAAAAAAGAACTGATTGCACTAATAAAAGCACAAGTCAAACCTATTTTTGTCGATAAATCTTTTGTTTGGTAATTTTTTCCAACAAAATACATAACTAAACAACCGCACAAATTCGGCACCAAAGACGACATTCTAAGCATATAGTCAGAATTTTTGAATATCATCATCCACGCTTTTAAGTAAAAATAATGCAAAGGTGCATGACAGTTTGATTTTATACCTTCAAAAAAATCAAATGGAAATTTAAGCATCGAAATCGTATAAACTACATACTCGTCATTCCATAACCCTTCAGGTTTATTTAAATTCCACAATCTAAATAGCAAACCCAAAAGCAAAATCAATATTAATATTACTTTGTTGTCTTTTAAAATACTCATACAAAAATTCTATCAAATTCCTTGCTTATTGTCATTGAAAAATAAAAAAATCATTCAAACGACAGTGATTTTGATATTAATTTAAATCTATTTTTAACAGTATAGAATTTTCAGCTTCTTTTGTTTTGACTGCAGGGGGTTTCATACGTTTTATTGTATCGGTTACGACTTTTTTTGCCGTATCATCAACTATTCTAGAACCTGAAGTTTGGTATGTATCTACTTTTAAAACGTTACCGTTAGATCCTAATATTACTTCTACTATTGCAACTTTGTTTGTTGGAACATCGTTTACAAGAAGCAAATCGTTTTGCAAATTCAATTTAATGTTTTTTCCTGACATTTTCAGATATTTTGCAAAAGCGTCAGATTGTACAAGAGTCTGCGGAGCTTCCCAAGCAACTTTTGAAATAGTCGGGCTATAAGTAGGTTTTGTAGAAATAGGTTGATTAATCGTATAATCATCAAAAGAATTTTGATTTTGTTTTGGAATAAGTCTGGCATTTCCGTTTGCAGGAGGAAGATCATACTCCAAACTGTAATCGTTTTTGTTGTATTCATCCATTTCTTCTAACTGTTGTTTTTGTTCCATCACATCATTTGCACCACTGATAGAAATCAGAGCGAAACTACCCAAAACCAAAAACAAAGTTATAGTAACAAGAATAAACCTTTTGTTTTTTGCTTGCATCATTGTTTTTAGTGCAGGAAGCTCTATTTTTGGCATTTCATTAAAAATTGTACTTATTATTTTTTTGGTTACTACGTTTTTGTTTCCTTTTTTTGGAATATCAAACATTTGAACCGTTTTTAGTTTGTTTTTTTCGTTTTCATCAGCAGGATAAATCGTTTCTATGTCGATATTTTCAGGCTTAGGAGGAGTAAAAGGTAATTGCTTCTTTTCTTTGTTTTGAATATATTGTTCTTCTTCTTTTTTGATTTCTTCTCTATCTTTTTGTTTTATAGCTTCTTCCAGTGACATTTTTTCATTATCATCAATTTCATCTTTCAAAATAGAAATATCAGAATTTTTTCTATCTTCGTATTTTTTCATCAATTGTGGATAATAATGGATATTGTCTGCTAATTTTTCAAATTCCATCACATCAATAAAACGTGCCCTGCAGCTGTCACAATTCATCAAATGCTGGATTAGCTGACGTTTATACACAGAAGACAAGTCATTATCAATAAATTTTAAAAACAATCCCAAACAATCAATATGCTTTCCAAGCATTGTTTTTGTAGGTATTGAACGTTTTGTGAGATTGTAAAATCTTTCTACTCCAAAAATCATATCTAATGTAGGATAATAGAATTTTGAATCATGGGAACAGTTTAGGATATTTTTGCCTTCTATAAAGCCGATTATTTTAGCTTCTTTTATTCTTGAACCTATTTGTACAACAAGATAAAAATGAGGCAAAATCTCCATATCAACGTGGATTTTTGGTATTTTTATTGTTTTTTCTTTAAACAATGTAATAACATCAATCCTATAATTTCCATAATACAAGTCTGCAATTCTAAATTCTTCAAACAAAAATGGAACTTTATAGACACTTCTTTTGTTATCGATTTTTATCTTTTTAAAAAGCAAAAACTGACGAGCACAGTTTATCCCTAAATAATCAATCAAAGCCCTTTTTCTAATTTGCTCGCTACTAAGTGCAGAAGCTAAAACCTTTGCTTCATAAGCATCATCATTGGTTATTTCTATTATTTCAGTTTCTTGCGTCAGCATTACCATTTTCCCTGTTATTATATAATTTGACACATAATTGCATGCTTTTCAAAGAAAATAACTTTTTTTATAAACTTTTGTTGCTTTTCTTAATAATTATTTTGTTACATTTTTGATTTTTTGTTATAGAATTTAATTACTATGAAAAAAGACTTATTATTAGAAATTTTGGTTCAAGAATTACCATACAAATTCATTCCCAGTGCAATAAAACAACTGGAAACATCATTTAAAAATTTATTCACAGAAAACGCTCTATCGTATGACAAAATCAATGTTTATGCAACACCCAGACGTTTGGCTGTTATAGTAAACGGTTTAATGACTACCCAAGAAACCATCAAAAAAAGTGCAAAAGGACCTATTTTGTCTATCGCAAAAAACGAAAAAGGTGAATACAGCCCCGCTGCTATTGGTTTTGCAAAGAAAAACGGTATAGAAGTTTCTGATTTATTTGAAAAAGACAATTATATTTGGGCAAATATAGAAATAAAAGGAAAATCAGTCCAAGAAATCCTAAAAAACAACATTGAAGATTTAATTCTAAAATTGCAAGGCTCACATTTTATGCGTTGGCAATACAACAGCGAAAAATTTTCTCGCCCGATAGAAAATATTGTTGCTTTACTAGATGAAGAAGTTGTTGAGCTTGAAATTCTAGGCAAAAAATCAACAAACAAAACTTTTGGACACAGATTTTCAAAAAATCACGATTTAACAATCAAGAATCCAAATTCATACATAGAAACCCTAAAAACAGGGAATGTTTTTGTTGACCAAAACGAAAGACAAGAATTAATCTTAAAAACAACAAAAGAATGTGCAGAAAAAAATAACCTCGTTGTAAAATTTGATGACACAGATGAACTTTTAGAAGAAGTTACATACATTACAGAATATCCTGTTCCTGTTTTGTGTGAATTTAACGAAAGATATCTAAAAATTCCTGATATAGTAACAACAACGGTTATGATTTGTCACCAAAGATATTTTCCACTTTGGGATAAAAATGGAAAATTATCCAACAAATTCATTACTATTGCAAATTATGTAGGTGATGATTTTGAAAACATCAAAAAAGGCAACCAAAGAGTAGTTGCAGCAAGACTGGAAGATGGTATTTTCTTTTTTGAAGAAGATACAAAAACAAAATTAATCGACAAATTAGACAATCTAAAAGGAATGACTTTCCAAAAAGGATTGGGGACTTTGTTTGATAAAACACAACGCATAATAAAATTATCAGATAAAATTGCAGACTCTATAAATTACCAAGACAAAGCAAAACTAGAAAGATGTGCAACACTATCAAAATGCGATTTGTCTACAAAAC
>CAKURN010000034.1 GCA_934675695.1 uncultured Candidatus Melainabacteria bacterium
AAAAAAACATGAAATACGATGACTACAGTGCAAAACTTCATATAAATTTAAAACAAGGTAACCACGTTCTTTCCGGAAAAGAAACAGAAGGATATTTAAGATTTAGACATGATTCTTTTGGTGATATAGGAAGAATAAGAAGACAACAATGGTTCTTTAATGCACTGATTGCAAGACTAAAAGACCCTACAGTAATCATAAAATTGCCTGAATTATTAAAAATTATGCCTGAATATATTCAAACTGATTTATCCGGTTATGAGCTTACAAAATACGTTGGCATTGCAAAAAATATAGATTCATCTTCTATTCAAATTGCAACTATTCCCGGTGCTCCTTCAACAAAAGGTATCATTAGCTATTGGATAATAGACCCTATTAAAACTCAAGAACTCATAGACAAAATGGTCTACAGAAATAAATCAGAAGTTCAAAATTCAGAGATTTCTGTTGGAATTTTGTATTCACCTACTGTTGAAACTCAAGCAAATGCCTTAAAAGAAACTCTAGAAGCTCAAGGTTTGCAGGTTAAAACGCAATCAAATTCTTCTCTTTCAAAAGACTATATTGCACTTCACAATTTAAAAGTTACAGGTGATTTTGTTAATGATTTAAAGAAAATCGTTCCGGATATTAAAGACAAACACACAATATACGATCCAATTGGGATTAATAGAACCGGAAAAGATATGACTATTGTTTTGTCAGGAAATTAAAATAGTCTATTTATATTACGAAATATTAAGATAAATTGTTCTAAAGGTTGATTGCAATATTTCATAACTATAAGACAATCTAGTTATGATACAAAATCAAAATGAGAAATACTTACTAAAATTCATGGCTGATGGAGCTTTTGAAAAGTCAAGAAAGAATGATTTAATCAAATTAGTGTATCAATTTGGTATAAAAATCAATTTTCAAAACCAAAATCCTGTTTATCAAATTATTGATGAAATGGATTTCGATTTGAGATATAAAAACATTATTGGCAAAAAATATGACTAATCAACAAAAAGAAAAATTATCACTAATCATATATTCTTTTATAATAGGATTTATATGTATCTTTTTTTTGTGGCTTGGAAATTTTAAAATTTTTCAAGATTTTATAACAAAAATTGAGCAAAACTCTTTTGACATGAGACAGGCGATTGCTTCAAAATACAAAACTTTTGACAATAATATTGTTGTTTTGGGTATTGATGATCCTACTTATGAATATATAATGGATAAATACGGTGCTTGGCCTATCACAAGAAAAGTTTGGGCAGATACTATTGAATTATTGGAAATGTCTGATGCAAAAGCAATTGTTTTTGATTTGTCTTTTTTAAAGCCAAACTTAAACGATGCTGCTTCTGATAAAGCTTTTGTTAACGTTGCAAGCAAATACAACAACGTTTATTTTGCAATGAATTTCGACAATTATGATAAAGAAGTAAGAACACCTCCCACTATTTCTCCAAAATTTAAAGTAAAAGTAAAATCAGGAGTTCTTTCTGATAACGAATATACAACTTTTTCAAATGCAAGATTTATTATGGACGAATTGTCTTTTGCAACCAAAAACGTTGGTGCAATAAATATTAATCGTGATAATGACGGAGTAATTAGAAAATTTGCTCCTTTATTCAAATACAAAAATGATTACTATCCTGCTTTGTCTTTAAAAGTTGCAATGGATTTGTTGAAGGTGCAAGATGTAGAGATTGATAAGACAAAAATTACACTTGGCGACAAATATACAATCCCGATTGATGAAACAAATCGTGCAATATTGAACTGGTATGGTTCAGATGATGCTTACAAACATATATCTTTTTATAATATGTTGATTGCTCAAAAAAAACGTGATATAAAATTTTTCAAAGACAATTTTAAAAACAAAATAGTCTTTATTGGTACTACTGCAACAAGTATGGCTGATATAAAAAGTTCTCCTGTTTCCAGTCAAATATCAGGAGTAGACTTGCATACTACTTTTTTGAACAACATTCTAGATAACAATTTTATAAAAAAATCTCCTTTAAAAGTTGATTTTTTGGTCGCTATATTTTTGTCTTTTGTAATAGGTTATTTTGTTCTTGCAAACGAATCTATCGTAAAATCATTTATGGCACTGTTTTTAATCCTGATATTTTATGGAATTTATGCTCTTGTTGTTATGTTGATGTATGATGTATGGGTTTCTGTTGTATTCCCGTATTTGACAGTCACATCTACTTTTGTATTGGTTTATTGTGAAAAATATCTCTTAAAATCGAAAGACTACGAACAAACATATAAACTAGCTGTTACTGATGGTTTGACTCAATTGTACAATCACAGATTTTTCCAAGAACAATTAGCTATAAATGTAAACAATTTCAGAAGATACGGTTCTGTCTTTTCAATAATTATGATTGATATTGATTTCTTTAAAAAATTCAACGATACATACGGTCACCAGTCGGGCGATTGCGTTTTAAAACAAGTAGCAACAATAATGAGAAATACTTCTCGTGCCACTGATCTTGCTTGTAGATATGGTGGCGAAGAAATGACTTTAATTTTAAATAATACAAACAAAAAAGATGCGGTTCTATTGGCACAAAAGGTTTGCCAAACGGTAAGAAATACCCTTTTTGTTTTAGCTAATGGGGAAAAAGTCCACGTCACAATCAGTGTTGGAGTTGCAACAGTTGGCTTAAACGGTTCAAAACCTAAAGAATTAATTGAATATGCTGATAAATGTCTTTACATAGCAAAAGAAAACGGTAGAAACCAAGTCGTTTATAAAATAAAATAATTTAATCTGTCAATTGAAAAGGGCATTTTGTGCATCTTGCTTTCGGACGAAGTATTAAATTGTCTTCCAAATCATAAAGTTTTGCAATTCTTGTTACCAATTTTTCTCCGCATTTTGGGCATTTGATTTCAAAATTTGGATTGGTAGAATTGAGAAGAATTTGCTCTCTTATTTCGTCCATTACGTTATTTTTTACAAGACTTAGATTTATTTTTGTTTCGTAATGTTTAATTTCTTTGTTTTCTGTTTTTAAGCCTTTTGCAAGCTTTTGTCTTATGGTTGTTGGCAAAAACAACTCGTATCCCATTTCAATATTTTGAATTTGTTCTACTTCTAGTCCACAATTGTGTGCAAGCTGTTCTTGTGAGAGATTTAATTTTTCTCTTTTTTCGACAACAAATTGTGCAAGCGATTTTTGCTCTTTTTTCATTTTATTTTGCTTTATTCATTTTGTTTTTAACTATAGACAAGATTGGTCCTGCAACAAAGATTGAAGAATATGTACCTACTGTAACACCAATAATAATTGCTAAAACAAATTCTTTTATATTTGCACCGCCAAAGAAATACAATGCTAATAAAGTAAACAATGTTGTTGCAGAAGTGTTTATAGAACGAGCAATTGTTTGGTTGATTGAGTTGTTGATAATTTCATCTGTTGACATTTTCTTTGCATAAAAACGCATATTTTCACGAACTCTATCAAATACAACAATTGTATCGTTGATTGAATAACCAATAACAGTAAGAATCGCTGTAATAAATAAGCTATCTACTGTTGTATCAAAGAATATTCCTTTTAGTGCAAATATACCCACAACAAACAAAGCATCATGGAATAACGTCAAAAGTGCTATCCAGCCGTATTCTGTTTGAAATCTGAATGAAATGTATACAACCATTACAATAAAAGCTACAATCAATGCTATCATTGTATTTTTTAGTAATTCCGAACCTAATGTAGGGCCAACAGAGTTTACTTGTTCAAGTGAAGCACCTTTAAAATCGTCAGAAACAACTTGTGAGATATTGTTTATTCTTTCTTGGTTTTCTTTATCACTTAAAAAAGCTGTTCTTATTGAAACCAATTTTTGATTGCTTTTTTCAGCAGAAGCTTGGCTTGTTAATTGAATTACAGGATTTTTAACGTGGATTTTTTCTAAGCTTGTTCTAATTTTGTTTACAACATCGGCACTTGTTGAATTGTCCGGTGTTTCTATATTGTATTGTAAAATAGTACCACCTGTGAAATCTATTCCTAATTTCAATGGTGAGTGATTAGGTTGTGTAATCATCAAGAAAAGAATCGCAATAATGCAAGGTATTAATAATACTGCACTTATTGAAAGCCACAAATATCTGAATTTTACGATATCTAATTTGTATTTATTTTTTGTTTCTGCTGTCATTTATTTACTCCTAAAATTAATCCAAAACGCCGAATTTTGCTTTTTCACGTTTAGTTTCTTCAGCAACAAAAGCGTTTTGTATATCTTCTTTCTTTAAACCAAACAATTCAGGATATTTAAGATCACTTGTTCCGAAAATTAAATGCATGAAGTTTTTAGTAACTGTAATTGCACTAAACATTGATAAAATAACCCCAATTATCAAAGTAAGAGCAAAACCTTTAACCATTGAAGCTCCAAAATAATACAAAATAATACAAGTTAATATCGTTGAAACGTTTGAATCAAAAATACTTGTCCAAGCTCTATCGAAACCTGAATTTATTGCCGTATATAGGCTTCTGCCCATTTTTAATTCTTCTTTTGTTCTTTCAAAAATAAGGATATTAGCATCTATTGCCATACCTATAGAAAGTACAAAACCTGCTATACCTGTTAAAGTAAGGGTTACCGGTATAGTCTTGTAAATTGCAAAGTTGACTAATGCATATATTGCTAAAGCAAAACAAGAAATTAAACCTAATATTCTATAATAAATTAGCATAAATATCATTACTGCACCAACGCCAATGAAACCTGCTACTTTAGATTTGTTTATACTGTCTTGTCCAAGAGTTGGTCCAACTGTTTCTTCTTGAATTATTTTTGCTCCAACAGGTAAAGCACCTGCGTTTAGCAAATCTACCATTTCTTTTGCTTCTTCATATTCAAAACCACCTTCTCCACCTGTGATTTGAGCATGTCCGCCTGTGATTGCTTCATTTACTCTAGGAGCAGATTGCATTTCTCCATTGAAGAAGATAGCCATTTGTTTTCCGGTTAATTCTGTTGTTAAGTTTGCGAATTTTTTTGCACCTTCTAAATTAAATTCCAATTCAACAGTCCATTCGCCGTTGCTTGGATTTGAACCTACAAGAGCTTTTTTCAAGTCTTTTCCTGTGAGGTTTGTAGATTGCCAAGTTGTTGTACCATCGAGATTTTGAACCGGTCTTTTAAATTCTAGTTGTGCTGTTTGGCCAATAAATTCTTTTGCTTTTGAAGTATCTTTTATGTTAGGTATTTCAATAAGCAATCTTTTTGTACCTATTTTTTGAACTATAGTTTCGCCAACACCCATAGCATTGACCCTGTTTTCAATTGCATATTGAAGACTGTCCATCACATCCGGTGTGATTTTAGGTACAGCTTCTGATTCTTGAGCTTCTAAAAGCAATCTCGAACCACCAACCAAATCAAGTCCCAGGCTGGTCGGTTTTTTATAAATTATAAAAATACTTCCTAATGCTATTGCAATAATTATCCAAAAAAGAATAAGTTTATTTTTCATTTGCGTTCCTCAAATTTCATGAATATTAATATCTTTCAAATTATAACAAAAAAAAATTAAATTGTTAAATTGTAAACTTAGGTAATATAAATCTTAAAAATATTACAATTTGTAAAAGAAAGCATATACATGTTATATACATTTTATATGTGGAATTTATGATATACAAGTTGTTCTCTTTTCCACTCCTTCCTCCATATGCAGATTTATAGCATTAATCCAGAGTATCTTATGTGCTTTGGATTTTTTTTGTTTACAATGTTTAACATTAGCAAATGTTTTTTGAGTCAAAAATTACAAATATTGACGTAATTTTATTATAAGACTAAACTTAAATTATTAGAGAAGTTTAAATAAGGAGTGTAAAATGGTTAAAATTTATTATGCACCTGATTGTGATTTGAACAGATTAGATGGAAAGACTGTCGCAATTATGGGTTACGGTTCTCAAGGTCATGCTCATGCACTAAATTTAAAAGAATCAGGGGTTAATGTTGTTGTTGGACTTTATGAAGGTTCAAAATCAGCAATCAAAGCTCGTGAAGCAGGCTTAGAAGTTTTAACCGTTGCTGAAGCTGCTAAAAAAGCAGATATAATCATGATTTTGTTGCCGGATGAATTACAAGCCGGTGTTTATGAAAAAGAAATTAAACCATATTTAACAGCAGGCAAAACACTAGCATTTGCTCATGGTTTCAATATTCATTTTAATTTAATTAAACCACCAAGTGATGTTGATGTAATTATGATTGCACCAAAAGGTCCGGGTCACACTGTAAGAAGCGAATATGTAGCCGGAAAAGGTGTTCCTTGCTTGATTGCTGTTCAACAAGACGCTACAGGAAATGCTCTTAATAATGGTCTTGCATACGCCGCAGGAATAGGCGGTGCTCGTGCAGGTGTTATAGAAACAACATTCAGAATTGAAACAGAAACAGATTTGTTTGGTGAACAAGCTGTACTATGCGGCGGTGTTTGTGCTTTGATGCAAGCCGGTTTTGAAACTCTTGTAGAAGCCGGATATGCTCCTGAAAATGCTTATTTTGAATGTATCCACGAAATGAAACTTATTGTTGATTTGATTTACCAAGGCGGATTTGAAACAATGAGAAGATCAATTTCTAATACTGCTGAATTTGGTGATTATGAAATAGGTAAGAGAATCATCACTGAAGACACTAAAAAAGAAATGAAAAAAGTCTTATCTGAAATCCAAGACGGTACTTTTGCAAGAAATTGGATTAATGAATGCAATACAAATCAAATCCACTTTAAAACAACTCGCAATTTTAAACTTCAACACCCATCAGAAGCTGTCGGAAAAGAGTTGCGTAAAATGTATAGCTGGAATGAAGATAAATAGGGACTTTTAATGGAAGAAAATTTATCTTTTGAAGACGTAAATATTTGGCTAGAAGAATACAAGTCTACCGACAATGAAAAAACAAAAAAGAAGCTAAAAGAACTTATAGTGCTTGCTTGCATGCCTATTGTAAAAAAAGTTTCTTACGCTCTTGCTCGTCGTTCTACCGACCCTGTGGAAGATATTACCCAAGTCGGCTCATTGGGGCTAATTAAAGCGATTGATTTATACAACCCTGAAATCTCCAAAAATTTCAAATCTTATGCAACGTATTTGATAACCGGAGAAATCAGACACTACTTGCGTGATAAAATCACAATAATTAGAGCACCTAGAGAAATCAAAGAACTCTCATTTAGGGTTCATAAATTGACTTTAGAATTAACAGAAAAATTAGGCAGAACTCCAACAGACAAAGATATTGCAGAAGCATTGCAAATGCCTCAAGAAAAAGTTGAAGAATGCAATACTCTAGATAGAAGAACAACGACGATTTCTATCGATCAAATGTTTGGAAACGACGACAATTCTATGTCTTTGGTAGAAAAAATTGAAGACGAAAGTCAAAAACAAGCATTCAACAGTTACGAAAACAGAATGATTCTTGATGATGCTATAAAAAGACTAGAGCCTGTCGAACAGCAACTTGTTATTCTAAATTATTACGATGGTTTAAACCAAAGAGAAATTGCAGAAAAATTAGAAATGAGCCAAATGCAAGTTTCTAGAAAACTTAAAAAAGCACTTTCTAAATTATTTGCTATTATTTCAAAAAAAGGTTTAAAACAGTATGAATGATATAATAAATCTTCTCCCGAAATGGTTTTTGAACGGTTATATTTTTTTAATCGGAATATGCGTTGGTTCTTTTCTTAATGTTATGATATTAAGAGGACTGACTGGTGAAGATATTGTTTTTGGTCATTCTCATTGTCCAAAATGCAAAAATAATCTAAAGTGGTATATGAATATACCACTTTTTTCATACATATTTTTAAAAGGTAAATGTGCGTTTTGCAAGTGTAAAATTTCTATTCAGTATCCTTTGATAGAATTTTTGAATGGCATAGGGTATTTATTTACATTTCACATGTTTGGTTTTTCAATAAAATCTGTTTTGTTTTGCGTGATTATTTCTCTATTTATTGCACTAATGACAACAGATATTTTAGAAACAGTAATCATTGATTGGCACAGCTATTTATTTTTTATAGTTTGTTTATTTACTGTAAAAATTCTTGGCGGAAGCTTGTTTAGTGCTTTTTTTGCTGCTTTTTTGATTTTTATTTTGTTTGAAATTTTGTCTTTAGCGAGTCTTTCTATTATTGGAATAAGGTGTTTTGGTTTTGGTGACAGTTTGATGTTGCTTGGAATATCTGCTTTATTTGGTATAAAAAACATCTTGTTTGTTGTGTTTTTGAGTTTTATAATCCAAATGCTTCTATCTTTAATTCCTATTTTAAAAGCAAAAAACTATAGATTATTTTCTTTGATGTTTGTTGCATTGTTTATTTTAACTCTTAATTCAATCGCATTTTACAAAAATTTTACTTCTTTAAAAACAATATTTGCTTTTTCGGCTGTTTTGCTTTTAGGAGTATTGATTTTTTCTATACTTGATATAATTAAAAAAACTTCTCTATCTGAAACTGATGAAAGTACAGAAGATATTCAAACAAAAGATTTTATAAAACTTATTTTAAGAACAATTTTTGTTATTCCTTTTTTAGCTGTTCAGTTTTTAAAAAGTGACAAAAAAACGGCTTTTTCGTATTTCTTTTTCTTTCCTTTAGTTATTTATTTAGGGATTTATGAATACTTTTTAAAAACTTCTGCTATTACAAAAACACTTGCTTTTATAGATGTTATACTCTTATTGAGTTTTGTATTTATGATTTCAAAAAACGAAGAAAAAGTGCAAGAAATATTTGAAAATGATAATAAAAAATACTTACCTGAAAATTCAAACGAAGAACAAGAAACTAATCTGGAACAAGAATTTACGCTTCTACCTTTTGGGCCTGCTTTAATTCTTTCTTCTTTTTTCTGTGTTTTTTATATCGACAAAATAAAAATATTTTTTGAAACCGTATACCAAAGTTATTTGACTACAATAGTTAATAATTTGTGATTTATTAAAAAATATGTTTGTATTAAAATATTATTATGACTAAAAAGTTTTTAGTATAAAAGGAGGATAAATGGCTAATATTCAATTAACTTCAGAAATTGAAGAAAAATGTTGTGTTGCACGTGGCATCAAAGGTTCACCTGCTCCAATCCCACAAGAAGGTTTGTGGACAAAAGTAAAAGAAATTAAAGATATCAATGGTTTGACTCATGGTTGCGGTTGCTGTGCTCCTCAACAAGGTACTTGCAAATTAACTTTAAACGTTAAAGAAGGTATTATTCAAGAAGCTCTTGTTGAAACACTCGGTTGTTCAGGTATGACACACTCTGCTGCTATGGCTGGAGAAATTTTACCGGGAAAAACAATTTTAGAAGCATTAAATACAGACCTTGTTTGTGATGCTATTAATGTTGCAATGAGAGAATTATTCTTGCAAATCGTTTACGGTAGAACACAAACTGCATTTTCAGAAAATGGTTTACCGGTTGGTGCGGGCTTAGAAGACTTAGGAAAAGGCCTATGCTCAATGGTTGGTACAATTCACTCTACAAAACAAAAAGGCGTTAGATATTTGTCATTAACTGAAGGTTATATTTTAGAACTTGGTTTAGACAAAAATGATGAAGTAATAGGATACAAATTTGTAAACTTAGGCAAAGTTATGGACGCTATCAAAAATGGCGAAGATGCAAAAACTGCTTACGAAAAAAATATCGGAACATACGGCAGATTTGCTGATGCAGTTAAAACAATTGATCCTAGAAAACAATAAAATATAATAATAGTTAGTAATGTAAAGGAAAAATAAATGGCAAAATTTGAAGGACAAGATAGACGTGAAGCTACATTAGCTAAAGCTCTAAAAGAATATGGCTTTTCTTCTCTTGATGAAGCTAATGAATTGTGTCTATCAAAAGGTATTAATGTAGATGAAATAGTAAAAGGCATTCAACCTATCGCTTTTGATAATGCTTCTTGGGCATATACTTTGGGTTGTGCTATTGCAATTAAAAAAGGTATAAAAAATGCTGCTGATGCTGCAGAAGCTATCGGTATCGGTTTGCAAGCATTTGCGGTTCCAGGTTCAGTTGGTGATTCTAGAAAAGTTGGTCTAGGTCATGGTAACTTGGGTGCAATGTTATTAAG
>CAKURN010000035.1 GCA_934675695.1 uncultured Candidatus Melainabacteria bacterium
AATGCGGTTTTAGACGCCCAAAACTGAATTTGTCCTGTAATGCTAGAGTTTTTAGCGATTATTCTTTTGTAGAAGCTTTTTATAATGACAAAAAAATGGTCTTTAGGCTTCCATTAGGCGGTGTTTACAATGTATATAACGCACTCAGTGCAATTTCTGTTGCATTGGCACTAAAAATAGATAGAAAAACGATTTCTTTAGCTTTTGAAAATTATGAAGATTTAAAAGCAAGAGATGAGATTTTAATTTATAAAGACAAAAAAATAAAAATCAAAACCATAAAAAATTCAACTTCTCTATCAGAAGCAATTTTAGAAGCGAACAATGTAACAAACAAAAAATTGGTTTTTGTATTTGATTCAAACTACCAAGATGGCATAGACACCAGCTGGATTTGGGACTCGAATTTGAATTGTTTAAATAATTTTGAAAATAGGATTTATGTAACAGGAAAACGTTTTGACGATATGGCACTAAGGTTAAAATACGCAGGAGTCAATCCCAGTCTGATTTCGATGGACAATCAAATAAAAAATTCAATAAACTCTTGTTATTGGGCTTTAGAAAAAAACGAAGAAATGCTCATTTTGGTTGTACCATCATTAATTGACGAAGTATATAAGTTCTTAAAATAAATGTTTACAAATTTTTAAAAAAGTTATAAAATGAGAAATATCGACTATTTGTGCAATGAATTTAAGCAAATAAAATTTTATGCACCAGTGGCAGATTGGCATTACAAACAAGGAGAAAAAAATGTACGAAGATCAAAATCTTGTATGCGAAGATTGCGGAAAAGAGTTTGTTTTCACAGCAGGCGAACAAGAATTCTATGCACAAAAAGGTTTGGTAAACATTCCAAAAAGATGTCCTGAATGTCGCAAATTAAGACGTAAAAAATCTAGAAGAAAAATGTACGATGCAGTTTGCTCAGCATGTGGAGCTGAAACAAAAGTTCCTTTTAAACCGGTAGAAGGCAAAGAAATTTTCTGCAGAGATTGTTACAAAAAAAGACAAGAAGAACAAGCATAAAAAAAATTAAACCGTTTTCAAAAGAAAACGGTTTTTTAGTAATTATTTTGATATGTTTTTTGATAATAAGATGGTGAATATCTTTGGTATGCACTCATTTGTCTATTTGTTGTTTTTTGAATATTGGGATAAGGATTTGTTGAAGTCGGGTATTTGATGTTTTTTGTTGGAGAAACACTATAGCGATACCTTTGTCTTTGTGCCATCATTTGTCGAGCTTTCAATTGTTGTTGAAGCCCAGCATACTCTGAATATCTGTATTGACCAAATTCAGCAGCAGAAACGATTATTTCTGCAAAAGAAAAAATTATGACAAAAAATAAAAACAATCTACAAATCATAATTTTGAATAAAACCAAAACGTCTAGAATTGTCTGCCATACCGCCTGTACGATAACCGCCTCTTAGGCGTCTATTTAGGGTTTTTGCTTCTTGTTCATATTTATGAACATCAATACCTTGTTTTTTAAGCTCATTTACTTGTGGTGAAAATTTCAAAAGGCATTTTTTACAGGTGAAACCTGTTTTTTCATCATCTGCCAAATCTATACCACAAAATCTGCATTTAATTGAAATTTTAGGCAAAATCGTAAGCAATCTGCCTCTTTCAATCATGCCTTTTAATTCATCAATCCCTACCCCTGACATTTGAGGCAAATCCTCTAGTGGAACTTTGTCTTTTCCGCTATTTAATATTACATCTTTAATATGGTCAATTGTATCTAGTTCTTTTTTGAAACATTCTTCGCAGACTTCTCTACCGGAAGTTTTAAAAAACAATGTTCCGCATTTTTTACAATTAACTAGTCCATCTTTTGCCATAATTAAATTTTAGCAATTTTTGTGAAAAAATCAACAAAATTTTATGATACAATTTTTTTATGGAAAACAAAGATTATATTTCTATCGGAAAAATTACAAACTTTTTCGGAATAAAAGGCGAAGCAAAAGTCGGCTTTAGTAACGAAAAACAAATAACTTCGGCAAAAAAAGTGCTTTTATTAGACGACATATCAAAAAGAGAACTCACGATTCAAAAAGTTCGTTTTCACAAAAATTTTGCAATAATTAAATTTTCAGAAATAGACGATATAAACGAGCTTTTGCCTTACAAAGGTCAAAGAATTTTTGTTTCTTCAAAAGAAGCAAAACAAAAATTAGAAAAAGACGAATTTTTGATTCGTGATTTAATAGGCTGCAATGTATTTAATGAACAAAATGAAAAAATCGGCGAAGTAGTTGATATTTCGACAAATTCTTCTACTGATTTGTTAAACATAAAAAATGCAATAGGAAAAATTGATCTTGTACCTTTTGTTAATGAATTTTTCCCTGTCGTCGATATCGAAAACAAAAAAATAATAATAAAACCAATCGAGGGGCTTTTGTCATGAGATATGACATAATGACATTATTTCCTGAATTTGTAGAAAGCTATTTTGCTTCTTCTATTGCAAAAAGAGCAATCGAAAACAACGTAATAGAAGTAAATATCCACAATCCAAGAAACTATGCTAAAAACAAACACAGAAAAGTCGACGACACTCCTTATGGAGGCGGAGAAGGTATGGTTTTAATGTGTCAGCCGATTTTTGATTGTTATCGAAATATCGAAAAAAAGGAAAACTTTGAATTTGTTATGCTTTCGCCACAAGGTGAAAAATTCAACCAAAAAATCGCAAACGAGCTTTCGACAAAAGAGCAGATTATTCTGCTTTGCGGGCATTATGAGGGTTTTGATGAAAGAATAAGACTAGGTTTAAGTCCCAGAGAAATTTCGATAGGTGATTTTGTTTTGACCGGAGGGGAGTTGCCTGCTTTGGTTTTGGTTGATTCAATTTCAAGAAACATTGAAAATTTTTTAGGAAAAATAGGTTCTTATCACAATGATAGTTTTTCTGATGGATTAGATGGGCTGTTGGAATACCCTCACTACACCAAACCAAGGGTTTTTGAAGAAATGGAAGTACCTGAAGTACTATTGAATGGAAATCACAAAGAAATAGAAAAATTTAGAAAAAACGAAAGCCTGAAAAGAACGAAACAAAGACGACCGGATTTGTTGAATTAGTTAGTTTGTGTTTTTCTTCAATTCTTTTAAACTAATTAAATTTTTGTACAAATATTCCAATTCCGCCAAATTTAATTCATCAATCAAATCAAATATCTTTTTTGTTAATTTATCTTTTGTATTTATATGTTCAAAATCAAACAGTTCTTTTTCAGATACGTTCAAAGCTTTTGCGATTTTGGTTAGCGTTGTTGCACTTACGAATTTTTTGCCTCTTTCTATATTAGACAAATTCGGTATATCTATTCCTATCATTTCAGACAAAACCTCTTGCGTTAGGTTTTTTGAACGTCTGATTTCTTTTATTCTTGCACCAAATTTTTCTTGCAACAAATTCATAAATGCTCCTTTTTAAAAATAATATTCTTAAAAAAGAAGTATTTTAATTATACTTTTATAATAATTTATATTGATTTTTTTAGTTTAAAATGCTAAAATCTAAGATATTTTTTTATATCTATTACTAATTTTTTCTATAATTTTTAGTATAAAGGAACAAATAATGAAATTTTATTTTAAAAATGCTTTTACACTCACTGAAGTTATGATTACTTTAACTGTGATTGGAATAATTACAGCGGTTATTATTCCTGTTGCGGTTCATTCTAAACCTGATGAAAATGTAATGAAATTTAAAAAAGCAAATAACACGCTATATCAAGCAATTTCGACCTTGGTCAATTCTGATGAATATTATTTAAATGGAGATTTAGGAAAATATCCCGATGGAAGCTGGGTTGATGAAACGACAGCAACAAATCAAGCATATCTATGTAATACTTTAAAAAATGTTTTATCAACAAAAAATGACACATGTGAAACCGGGTTTAATGTATTATGCGGAAAAACCGCAGCAGCAGTGCCTGAAGATGCAGGATTGTATCAAACAACCAACAATACTTTAGTTACTACATATTTTTCACAAACACTAGATGACTATTGTAAAACAGCTGACACAGGATGTTCGACAAATTTAAAAACAGTAACAACAACAGATAATATTACATATTACGAAACTTCTCACAAATATCCTTTTGGCTATTCTTGGTCAAAAGCAATGAACAAAAACAACACATATAGAGAAACAGGCATAAGAAAAATTTATCATACTTGGGATCACCAAGGATTAGAAGACCTTGTTAATTATGACAACGGAAAAGGATTTTACTATTTTTACAAAGTAATATGTATTGATGTAGATGGCATAGGAAAAGGCGAAGACCCTTTTGGCTATGGGATAAGAGTAGATGGCAAAATAATGCCAGGAAAACGTGCAACTGAGTGGCTCACTAAATCAATCCAAGGCGAAAGCTAAATTATTCTTTTATGACTTCTATTTTGTCATAACTGAACAAATACGCCAAATGCTCTTTTTTAATGATTTCACCGGGCAAAAGTATAGAAATCCCCGGAGGACATAGAGCAACACCTTCTGATGAAATCCTACCTATGGCTTCATATTTATCTACATATTCTTTTGGAGAAAAATACGCTTCTCTTAAATTCATAACAATTTCAGGGTCTAATAAAGGCATGATTTTTATTTTGTTTTGCTCTTTTTTGTATTTTTTGTCTGAAATTTGTTTTAAACATTTTATTAAATATTCAAATTCTTCTCTTTTCCCACCAATATTAGATAACAACAAAATCCCGGCGTCAGAAGCTGATTCTACTTCTATTTTGTATTCTTTTTCCAGTATTTCTTCTAATTGAAGTCCCGTTAAACCATTCATTTTAATGAATATTTTTGTAATATCGTGGTTTACATTTTCTAAAACAGAAAGGTTTTCTATGTTTTTTGCTTCTTGTCTAAAATATTTTGCATTGTCTATCGCATTTTGAAGCATTTTTTTGCCACTCGAAGAAGACAAATTAGCCCTTGCAGCATCTAAACTAGCCAATAACAACAAACTAGGAGAAGTCGTATGCAAAAGTCTAAGTGCGTGGTTGATTTTTTCTTCTTCAAATATAGAATTTTTAGAAAGATGTAACATAGAAGCTTGCGTCATTGCTCCACCTGTTTTGTGTAAAGAATGAACAACGGCGTCTGCTCCCAGTTTTAGGGCTGTTGTTGGAAGACTATTGTTAAAATTCCACAAACAACCATGGGCTTCATCAACAATAAGAGCTGCTTTGTATTTTTTGCAAACATTAGAAATAGCTTCTATATCAGATGCAACACCCTCGTAAGTAGGGTTTGTAATCCAGACGAGCTTGATATTTCTATTTTTTTTCAATTTTTCTTCAATATCATCTGCTTCAATATTACCAAAAATCGACCAATCATCGAATTTTCGAGGTATTACCCAGTTTACTTTTGCACCTGAAATTATGAGTCCTGTTAAAACCGAACGATGGCAATTTCTACCAATCAAAACTTCTTCAAAAGGGTTGGTTAAAGCAAAAGCAAGTGCAAGATTGGCGATTGTAGAACCACCTGTTACAAAATATGTTTTTTTAGAACCATAAGCAATGCTTGCAAGTTCTTGTGCTTCTTTTATAGCACCTGTTGCAGGGTGAAGCGTCCCTAAATTGTCAAATTCATCTGTTGTGTCGATATTTAAGACGTCAGTTCCAACGAGTTCTTGAAATTTTGGCAAAATTCCACAACCTCTATTATGTCCGGGGATATGAAAACCTGTCATAGGGTTGTTTTTGTATAACAACATAGCATCTACAAGTGGGGTGTTTTCACTTTGAATGAAGTTTTTTATAATGTTGTCTTTTATTGATGAGAAAGAGATTTTTTCTGTTGTCATATTAGATATTATTACACGTAAAAATTTGGACTCAAGTCCAAATTTTAGCCCAAAAACGAGATATTTTGGCAAACTACTGCTAAAATAAAAATAGTATTATATTAAAACCAAAAAGGGGTGGTGGCAAAGACTATTAACTAAAAAAATATGGGTAAAAAATTACCCATATTTTTATGCATTAATTGTTTGTGCCATTTCTTCAGCTTTTTTTTGAGCTTCCAGACGTCTTCTTTGATTCATTTTTCTTTTGTAGATTACGCTAGATAGAAGATTGTAAGCATTTTCACTGTTTATACAATTTATTTGAACAGTATCGTCTGTTAATTCGATATTGATTTCTTTATTTGTCATAAAGTCAGACTTGTAGCCGGTGATTTGTATTATCCTGTTTTTCAATATAGATAACGGCAAAGCTACAAATTCTTCAATAGAATCTAAAATTTTGTTTTTACTTTTCATTGAAATTATTATAGCAAATATAGAACTTTTTTTGTATAATTTATAAAACATGTTAAAAAAAATAAAGGAAATTATAAAATGGAAACAAAAAATCTCTACCATGAAATAACACCCGAAGGCTTTGGTATAGCTATAGAAAAAGACAAAGATTTAGCTTCTAAAAAATCTCCATTTCAACAAATCGACTTTTTCCATTCTCGTGCATTTGGAAATGTAATGACACTAGATGGACTAATGATGACAACAGAAAGAGATGAATTTTTCTACCATGAAATGATAGTTCATATCCCAATGCTTACACACCCAAACCCTGAAACTGTGTTGGTTATAGGTGGTGGAGACGGTGGAACGGTAAGAGAAATCTTGAAACACCCGACAGTAAAACATGTTGATATGGTTGAGATTGATGGAGATGTTATTGAATTGTGCAAAAAATACCAACCAACAATCTCTTGTGAATTGGACAATCCAAAAGTCACCGTTTTTGTTCAAGACGCTATTGAATTTATTAAAGATAAAGTTGATATGTATGATATCGTTCTTTCTGATTCAACAGACCCTATAGGCCCCGGGGTAGGATTGTTTAATGACAAATTTTACAATGACGTTAAAAAGAGCCTAAAAAAAGGTGGAATTGTCGTTCCTCAAACAGAAAGCCCTTTTGCACAAAGTGAAAATATGAAAAACACTTACACAATGCTAAGACGTGTATTTAAAAATGTTGCTCCATATTGCGGTCCTATGCCAACATACCCCGGAGGATACTGGTCTTGGGGCTTTTGCAGTGATGATGTTGACATTCCAACAAAAGATTTTATGCCTGATATCAAACGTGCTGAAATAATTGAAAAAACAGCAAAAATATACAATAGAGAACTTCATGGGGCAGTTTTTGCTGTTCCAAATTTTGTTAGAGAGTTGGCAAAAGGTGAATAATATCGTTTTAAGGGGGGAAATTACAATCCCTCCTGACAAATCAATATCCCATAGAAGTATAATTTTTGGTTCACTTACAAAAAGCAAAATAAAAATCAAAAATTTATCGGTTTGCGAAGATGTTTTATCAACTTTAAACATCTTTAAACAACTGGGGCTAAAGTATGAATTTACTTCAAAAAGAGAAGTAATTATAAATAGTATTGATTTATTTAAAACAAAAGAAAAAGAATTCACATTCAATTGCGGAAATTCAGGCACAACAACCAGACTCATATCCGGACTGTTATCTTGGCAAAATTTTAAATCAATTTTAGTTGGCGATGATAGCCTATCAAAACGCCCTATGAAAAGAATAATAGACCCTCTAAAATTAATGGGAGCAGACATTTCATCAAACAACTTCAGATTGCCATTAGAAATAAATGGAAAAAACTTAAATGCTACTGAATATTTTTCACCAATCCCATCGGCACAAATAAAGAGCTGTTTGTTACTTGCAGGACTAGGGATTGAAGACACTACAACAATATATGAAAAAACTTTATCAAGAAATCATTCAGAATTAATGCTAGAATATTTGGGGGCAAAAATTTCTTATGGAAACGACAAAAAAGGTTTTTACACCCAAATTCAAAAAACAAATCTTACCCCAAAAGATATTGAAGTAGTAGGTGATATTTCTTCTGCTGCCTTTTTTATGGTAGCAGCTGCAATTATTCCTAATTCTTCTATTATAATTAAAAATGTCGGCATAAACCCCACGAGAACCGGCATTTTGGATATATTTAAACAATCTGAAATTGATTTTGAATTGTTGAATGAAAAAACCATCTGCAAAGAAAAAACAGCAGACATAAAAGTAAATTACACTGAAAATATAAAACCGTTTGAAATAAAGGGCGAATTAGTTCCAAGATTGATAGATGAAATTCCGATTTTAGCACTTCTTGCAACACAAGCAAATGGAAAAAGCACAATTAAAGACGCAAAAGATTTAAGAAACAAAGAATCAGACAGAATAAAAACAATAGTAGAAGCATTCAGAAAAATGAATATTCTAATAGAAGAATTTGAAGACGGTTTTTCGATTGTTGGAAAAAAAGAATTTAATAAAGAAGTTGTTTTTGAAACTTATTTGGATCATAGGCTTGCTATGACTTATTTTGTTTTATCTTTGTTAAACAAAAAAGAAACAAAAATAAACGGTTTAGATTGTATAAATACTTCTTTTCCTGAATTTATGAATTTGATGAATAAATTAATATCTGAATAACTAATTTTCAGTTTGGTTTGATTTTTCTAGCCACTCATCTGCTCTAGCACCTGTGATTATTTTGCCATCAGCAGAAACAGCATAGCCAAATGGAGCTTCTCCTTTTTTCATTCCATCTATATCCATGCATATTATTTTGTACGCACAAGAGAATTTGTTTACGTAGTCAGCTATTCCGCCAAAATGCCTCATGATTTTTCCTGCATCTTGTATATTATTCGTAGTTGTTGATTTGTTACGTTGAGCCCCATTTTGGTAATAAAGTAAAAAATAAATTCCAAAAGTCTGTTTTGGACTGCTTTGGTAATAAACAATTCCATCAGAAGTGACTATTTCTTCGCCAACTTCCAAAACTTTACTATCAGCACAAATTTTGTCTATGTTTGTTTTTTGTTGAGCTAATGTATTTGTTACCCAATCGCAGCCGATATCTATTCTTGTTCCATCTGCACTGTCATCTTGCCAAGCGTAAGTATTTCCTGAATCAAAACGATGACCTTTGTTTGAACAGTTGACTTTTTTTGTAGTTACAAGATCAGCGAATGTATTACAAAAATATTTTATTTCAGTATCATTTTTCCCTGACATAACAGTGCCATCTGCTCTTACGCCCAAATCTCCATCTTTGTAGTAATCATCTGACTTAATAAGAGTAGAAATTACTTGATAAAGAGTGTTGTGGCCTTTTTTGAATTTCATCACGTCTTCATTTGGTTTTGTACTCATCGCAACAGGTACAATAACTGCAGTAATTACTCCGACTACAGTCAGTGTTATCATAACTTCAGCAAGCGTAAAGGCTTTTTTCATAACATTCTCCAACAGAAATATTCGCTTATAATAAACATTTTATATGAGTCGATGTTATTTTTTATCAATTAAATAATTTAATTTAGGTAATCAACTTTTATTTAAATACCCAAAATTTAAAAATTAAAAACGAAACAACAGCAACAGGCGGAACTAAAATAGCTTGAGCAATGTAATCATTTACATAATTAAGCAAAATTTTCAACAAAACACTATTTAACAAAAAAGTAAATATGTAACTCAAAACAAATTTAAAAAGAAGTTTGTTATCGTGGTTTTTAAAAACTATAGAACCTGTCGTTTTAAAATTCCACAAAACACCTATTATATACTGTAAAAACAAAGCCACATTTGGAATTATGCCTAATGTCACAAGAAAAGCATAAATCACATAAGCAAAAATAGAATTTAAAACGCCTACAAACAAAAACTTAAAAAATCTTTCAGGAATAATAGAAAATACACCCCAAAAGAGTTTTTTGTGTATAAAGTGAAAACAAGAAGAAAACACAGCCTTACATTTTAATAAGACTGTGTTTTTTTTAAGATTGTTTTTGAAATTAGCCAACATATTCTTTTAC
>CAKURN010000036.1 GCA_934675695.1 uncultured Candidatus Melainabacteria bacterium
CTGGGCTATCAGGGTCCATATCAGAACCTAGGCCAACCATATCATTAATTTGTGAAGATAATTCTAATTTGGTCGATGAAATAAGCTGGATTTTGTATTCTAAATCCGCTCTGTAACTATTTATTTGTGCAAGTCTCATTTGTGCAAGCAAAATGCCCATAGTTATCTCATTTCATTAAACTTATTGCCTCTTAGAAAAGTATGTTCATTGTTTTGAGCAATTAACTTTTCCATTTGGTTTAATTGACGCATTTGATAACGAAGTTTGTATCTTATCATCTTTCTTTTTTTGTTGATTGAAAGTGCATCTTTTAAACCTGCAACAATATCTCTTTTAAACTTTTTTATTGGATTGTTTCTTTTTAAATAATTTTTTGAATAATTTAAAAATGTTTTCAATCTTTTTATGCTTTGTTTAATAGACTGTTGCATTTTTGAATCTCCTTACTTTATTAAGGGGATCTTACCTTAATAAAAACATTCAACCTTGAAAAATTGCTACTATGTTAATATTTGTTACACTTTTATATAATTATTTATTCGACATAAATCTTGTCTAACTTTAATTTTTGATACAAAAGTTAATAAAAATGATAAAAAAGTAAAAAGCCATTGCATAAATAACAATGGCTTTTTTGTATCTCTCTTGATTCTTTCTCTCGAATAATTATCTTTTTGAGAATTGGAATCTTTTTCTTGCTCTTTTTCTACCGTATTTTTTACGTTCTTTTATTCTAGCATCACGAGTTAATAAACCTTCTTGTTTCAATACTGGTTTGAATTCTTCGTTAACTTCTAACAATGCTCTTGAAATAGCAAGCTGAATAGCATCTGCTTGAGCTGAAACACCGCCACCAACAGCTTTAACTCTAACGTCGAATTTATCTTGGTTTTCTGTTAAAACTAATGGTCTATATATAGTCATTTCCAATGATGGTCTGTTACCAAAGTAACCTTTTAGAGTTTTACCGTTTATGAATACTCTACCTTTACCTGAAACAACTTTTGCAACAGCGATTGAGCATTTTCTGCGTCCTGTTTTTACTATCTCATTTTTATTTGCTGTCATTATTTATCTCCTTTTAATTCGTATGCAACAGGTTTTTGTGCTTCATGTTGATGTGTTGCACCTGCGTATACTTTTAATTTTTGGAATTGTTGGTCACCTAGAGTGTTGTGTGGTAGCATACCTTTAACAGCTTTTTCGATAGCTCTTGTTGGGTCTTTTTCCATCATAGCTTTGAAGCTGATTTCTTTGAAACCACCAGGGAAACCTGAGTGTGATCTGTATAATTTGTCTGTTTCTTTTTTGCCTGATACTGTGATTTTTTCAGAATTGATAATTATGACAAAATCGCCTGTATCAATATTTGGTGTATATTGAGGTTTGTTTTTACCTCTTAGTATGTTAGCTGCTGCAACGGCTACTCTACCTAGAGTTTGACCATCTGCATCAATAACATACCATTTTCTTTCTACTTCTAGTGGTTTTGCACTAAATGTTTTCATTATTTACCTTCCTTTTGATGAGATTGTTTTTATATAGTCATTTACATTATCATAACCGACATATTCCAATGTCAGTCCTTTTGCACTGATTACGTTTGCTGTTTTTGTTCTGTCTTTTGAATCTAAAATAATTTTCATCAAGTTAGGATTCAAATTATTTCTTTCTATGAACAAAATCTGACCTACAATTGTTCGTACCATATTGTAGAGAAATCTATTTCCTACAATGTCTATAAAGATAAAATTTTGCCAATTATTGATGTAATTTTGAGCTTTTGCAAAATAAATCGTACAATCGTTGTACGGATTGTCTGATTTAGACTTAAAAGCTGAAAAATCATAGTATCCGACTAAATACGATAAAGATTCATTGAGTCTATCAATATCCAGTTTTTTATATGGATAAAACAAATAACAATCATCAAAAGCCGAAGCAACATGGCTGTTTAATATTGTGTATCTGTAGTGTTTGTATTTGGCATCTTTTTGACAATGAAAAGTTGGGTTTGCTTCTTTTATGTCAAAGATTTTAATATCATCAGGCAATATGCAATTGATTTGATGCAGAAATTTTTGAGTATCTTTGATTTTAGATTTTAAATCAAAGTGTGCAATTTGGAATTTTGCACTAACTTTTGCATCAGTTCTGCCTGAAAATATTGTAGAAATTTTATCTTTTGTCAATGTGCAAAGTGCTTTTTCTATTTCTCCTTGAACAGTCCTTTTATCGGGTTGTTTTTGACTACCAAAAAAATCAGTTCCAAGAAATTCAAAGCAGATAATATATCTGAATTTTTCCGGCATTATACTAATTGTATTAATGCCATTTCTGCGTTATCACCACGTCTTGGAGCTAATCTAAGAATTCTTGTATAACCACCGTTACGTGTTGCATATTTTTTGCCGATAACTGAGAATAATTGTCTTAATACTGATTGTTTAGGTAATTTTTTACCTTCAGGCAATGTATCAAATAATTCGCCTGTTTCAGTATCGATGTATTTTTCTGTTTCAATATCATAAATGTCTTTTTTTGCTTCACGACGAGCAGCAAGATCGCCTTTTTTTGCAAAAGTTATGATAGATTCGGCGAATGGTTTAAGGGCTTTTGCTCTAGCCATTGTAGTTGTAATTTCGCCTTTCAAAAACAGTTGAGAAGCCAATGTACGCAACAATGCTTTTCTTTGGTCAGCTGCTTTGGATAGTTTATGAATTTTACGACCGTGTCTCATTTTTATTTCCTTTTTGTTTAGTGAGTTATATTATATAAGTTCTAAATCATCAACGCCTTCTGGATTTGGTTGAAGGTCAAGCCCCATTTGGTGAAGTTTTTCAATAACTTCGTCTGATGATTTTTTACCAAAGTTTTTAATATTCAATAAATCATGTTCTGATTTTTTAAGAAGTTCGCTCATTGAATTGATGCTTGCTCTTTTTAAGCAATTGTATGCTCTAACAGACAATTCAAGGTCTTCGATAGTAATTGAAGAAGATGGTTCTTCAGGTTCTTCAACACTTTCTACTACTTCTTGTTTTGTTTGTACAGGTGCACCTGTGATGCCTGCGATTTGGCTGAAGTGTTCAATTAGAAGGTTAGCAGCTTTTGATAATGCTTGTGTAACTTCTATAGAACCGTTTGACCAAATTTCAAGAGTTAATTTGTCAAAATCAAGTGATTCGCCTACACGAGCAGGTTCTACATTGTAGCTAACTCTTTTAATAGGCATAAATACTGCATCGATTGGCAACAAATCTATTGGTAATCCATTTTTTTGTTCTTTTAGAACATCAACAGAAACATAGCCTTTGCCAACTTCTACTGTGATATCAGCGTGGATAGAACCACCTTGTGATAATGTACAAATTACACAGTCAGGGTTAACAATTTTAACACCTGCAGGAAGTTCGATATCGCCTGCTAAAACAGGGCCTGCTGTTGTAGCATCTAATCTCAAATGTTGTGGTTCGATTGAATCTGTTTTTACAACAACTGATTTAAGATTTAGCATTATATCGATTACATCTTCAACAACACCTGGAATTGATGTGTATTCGTGAGTTATACCTTCAATTCTAACTGATGTTATAGCGGCACCTTCTAGACTAGATAATAATACGCGTCTCAAGGCATTACCAACTGTAGCACCATAACCTCTTTCCAATGGTTCAATAACGAATTTACCGTACTGCGAACCATCAGAAGATGTCGTTGTATTAATGTTTTTAATTTTAAGTTCCATAATTTATTCTCTCCTAATTATTTAGAGTAGTATTCAATAACGAGTTGTTCTTTGAAGTCAGGATCCAATTCTTCTCTTTGTGGAATTCTGTCAAATGTTATTGATAATTCGTTTCTATCAACGGTTAACCAAGCAAAGTTCAATGCAAGGTCAATTTGTTCCATAACATTTTTAACGAATTGTTTTGAATTTTCTCTAACTGTAACAACGTCGCCTGCTTTCAATAAATAAGATGGAATATCAACTTTTTTACCGTTAACAAGTACGTGTGCGTGGTTTACAATTTGTCTAGCTTGACGTCTTGTGATAGCAAAACCTGCTTTGTATAGAACGTTGTCTAATCTTGATTCAAGAGTTTGTAACATGATAGTACCTGTTACGCCTGTTTTTCTTGATGCATTTTCATAATATTTTGCGAATTGTTTTTCGCTAACTAAGTAAGTCATTCTGATAGTTTGTTTAGCTTTTAATTGTAAAGCGTAATCAGAACTTTTCTTTCTAGCTGCGCCGTGTTGTCCGGACGCATTTTGTCTCATAGATGTTGTTAATTTGCGATTTGATAAATCTTTAACACCATAGTTTCTGAATAATTTATTGGTTGGTCCAGTATATTTAGCCATTTTAGCTCCTATTGTTAATTAATGTTTGTTTTACTTTTTGTTAATGCTTTGCTTGTGAGTATGCAAAAACTATACTCTACGTTTTTTAGGTGGACGACAGCCATTGTGAGGAATTGGAGTAACATCTTTAATTAATGTGATTTCAAGACCTGCACTTTGAATAGCTCTGATAGCTGTTTCTCTGCCTGAACCAGGACCTTTAACGTATACTTCAACTTTTTTCATGCCTTGGTCAACTGATTTTTTGGCTACGATTTCTGCTGCAGATTGAGCTGCGAATGGAGTGCCTTTTCTAGCACCTTTAAATCCGCAACCGCCAGCTGAAGCCCAAGCAACAGCGTTACCTTGGGTATCGGTTGAAGTAACAATAGTGTTGTTAAAAGTTGATTGGATATGAACAACACCTTGTAATATATTCTTTCTTTCTTTCTTTCTTATTTTTGTAGGTTTAGCCATTATTATCTTTCCTTTTGTAATTTTTATTACTGCTTATTATTTGCGTGATTATTTTTTCTTACCAGCGATTGGTCCGGTTTTTTTGCCACGACGTGTTCTTGCATTTGTTTTTGTTCTTTGACCACGTACAGGAAGTTTTCTTCTGTGGCGAATGCCTCTGTAAGAATTAATTTCGCTTAAGCGTTTAATGTGTAATGATTCTTCTCTTTTTAAATCACCTTCGATTGTGTAATGAGAGATTTCGTTTCTTAGTTTTTTGATATCTTCTTCTGTTAAATCGTCTGTTCTCAAATCTTGAGAAATATCGCAAGCAGCTAATATTTTAGCACTTCTTGTTGGTCCGATTCCGTAGATATAGGTTAAAGCTATAACCATTCTTTTATTGCGAGGTAAGTCTACCCCAACTAATCTTGCCATTTATTTTCTCCTATTATTAACCTTGTCTTTGTTTATGTTTTGGGTGTTTGCAAACTACTGTCACTCTGCCGCGTCTTTTGATAATTTGACAGTCTTTGCATATTTTTTTTACTGATGCTCTTACTTTCATTTTTTCTGTCCTTTATTTTAGTCTGTATGTTATTCTTCCTCTGGTTAAGTCATAAGGTGTCATTTCAACTTTGACTTTGTCCCCTGGCAAAATTCTGATGAAGTTTTTTCTGATTTTGCCTGAAATGTGGGCTAAGATTTCATGTTTGTTTTCGAGTTCTACTCTGAACATTGCATTTGGTAATGCTTCTAGTATTGTGCCTTCTAATTCAATTACGTCTTTTGACATATCTTTCCTTATTTTTCTAGCTTTATTTATCATACTTGGTGAATTTTAGTTGGCAAGTAAAAAATGCAATAAAATAGCCAAAAAACGACATTTTTTTACAAAATAACAAAATGATTTTTTTAAACTTACAACACAAATACTATTTATCAAACTAAAAAAACCTTGCTATAATTCAGTTGTGAACGATTTTTGTAAACTTTTGTAAAACGATATAAAAAACGTTACATTAAAAAAATAAATTTACATTTTTTATTATACCCACTTATGTTATAAAAAATAATAAAATTTAATATATACTGATTGTGATGATAAATGTGGAGTTGTTTATGGATTTTTTAAAAAGAATTTTTTCAAATTTTATAGAATTAACACGTGCTTATGCACTGCCTGTTACATTTGCATCATTGATTGTTATTTGGGCGTTTTCTCGCTATTACATTGATTTTACTTATATTAATTTTGTTTTGCTTGTTTTTGCCCTGTGCTGCGTGCATTTGGGGGCAAATTTGTTTGACGATTATATTGATGTAAAGAAAAAACTCAAAAACACAAATTCTATTAATGAAATTTCTTTTGAAAGATTCACTTTAAAAGCTGATTTGATACTAAAGGAAGTTTTTTCTATGAAAGAAGTTGAAATAATAATTTCTTCTTTATTTTTCTTTCCTATTTTAATTGGTTTATATTTTGCAATAACTGTAACGCCTTATGTGTTGGTGTTTGCGTTTTTGGGGGCAATTCTTGCCTTGTTTTATCCTATTTCTCCAAAATATTGTTTAGGAGAAATCGTAATCGGTTTGATATATGGACCTTTGATGATAAACGGCGGGTATTTGGCGATGACCGGTGAAATGAATTTTTCTGTATTTTACGTTTCAATTGCTGTATTTTTTGCCGTTATTGTACTTTTACATACAGATAATATAATGGACTGGGAGTTTGACATAAAAGAAGGGAAAAAGACGCTTTGCATTTTATCAGGCAGTAAAATCAAGGCTATTAATGTTTTAAAAATAATAATTGCAACTGCTTATTTAATTATTGTTGGTGGGGTTTTAGGGGGATTTTTAAATCCAAATTCTTTATATGTATTTTTAACTTTACCAATTGCAACAAAGTTGACTGAATCTTTAATTGATTATATAAATATAAAGGATATTCAATTTGTTCCTCGTTGGTATTATGGCCCGTTTGAAAACTGGGAAACAATCAAAAAGAACAAAATTGACTTTTTTATGTATAGAATGTATTTAGGGAGGAATTTTGCATTATTTTTTGCTATATTTTTAGCGATTGGAACGATAGTGTAGAAGTTATTTTATGAAAAAGATTGTATTACTGATATTTTGTTTATTTTTTGGAGGAGTAATTATGTCTAGTGCATTAGATAAAGTTCAAGAAAATATTTTTAAATTAACAAGTAAAGAATTAAAAAACAACGATACCCTTCCTGATGCCCAAGTATTCAACGGTTACGGGTGTAATGGAGGAAATGTTTCTCCGCAGTTGTCTTGGATAAATCCCCCGGAAAACACAAAAAGTTTTGCAATAATTTGTCATGACCCGGATGCCCCTAGGGAAAATGGCTGGTATCACTGGCTCGTTGTTAATATTCCTTCAAAAACAAATTCTATAGAAAAAGGCGGCAAAATCATCGGTGCAACTGAAACCATAACAGATTTTGAAACTACAGGTTATGGCGGTGCTTGTCCTCCTGTTGGTCATGGTATTCACCATTATGATTTTACTATTTATGCACTTGATGTAGATAAAATCAATGTTAAAAGCACAGATAAGCCAAAAAAAGTAGAAGAAGCAATTTTAAAACATGCTATCGCAAAATCAACTATTACAGGTTTGTACGAAAGAAAATAATTTTAGCTTAAAAAATAATCACAAATCAATTCTTTGCGTTTTTTAAAGATACCTGTAGTTAAGATGTTTTCAAATTTTTCTTTGAGGCTTGGTTTGTAGGATAGTTTTTTATAGTTATCTAGTAAAATCGCTTTTTGCACGATTACTTTGTTATATTCGGTTGATTTTTCTTCGTCAAACTCGATATCAGGTGCAAGTTCTTTTAGTCTTTTTTTGCAATTTAAAATTTCGATTTCTAATGATTTCTTTGTACTTTTATTCATATTTACTCTTTTTTGGGGATATTAAAATCTTCATCTATTGTGTTTTTAACATACATCATTTGAAAAAAATAAAACTCATCTATAATATGTAAAATAAAAAATTGCATATATTTGTATGATATTTTACAAAAAATACTAAAAATGTTATAAAATGTGACTATGAAGAAAAAAGTTTACGCATATCTCCACACACATTGGGATATGGAGTGGTATCGAGATAAAGAAGATTTTGATATAAGGTTGACTGATGTTGTAGATGGCATAATTGAAGAATTGGAACAAAATAAAGCTCCGTTTTTTTATTTTGACGGGCAAGTAGTTGCACTTTTGAATTATTTAAAAATCAAACCTGAAAATAAAAATAGAATTTTAAACCTAATCAAATCAAAAAAACTCGCAATAGGCCCTTTTTTTGTAAGCGGTGATACGTATTTGGTAAATTTTTCTTCTATGTTAAAAAATTTGGAATTTGGTCTAAAATATTCAGAAGAATTTGGGCAAAAAGATTTTATAGGCTATATATGTGATGTTTTTGGGATTAGTAATTCAATTTTTGAAGCTTTAAAATTGAATAATATTGATACTTCAATCATTTGGCGTGGTGTTAATCCTTTAAAAATAAATTCAAACTGCAATTTTTTAAAAAACGGCATAAAAACCCATTGGTTAGCAGGTGGTTATTTTAATGATTTTTTGCATAACGAAAATGTTGATATGACGGCTTTTAAAAAATATTTAGAAAAGATTTCCAGATTTTCAAAAGAAACACTGCTTTTGCCTATTGGAGGCGACCATCTTGCAATTTTAAAAAATGCAAATGAAAAAATTAAAAAAATAAATGAAGCTTTAGATGAATATGAAATTGTTTTATCGAGTCCTTTTGAATATTTTAAAAATATCAATTTTAAAAATAAAACCAATGAAGTTGAATTTCTAGATAATGCTGATACATATATTTTGGGTGGAGTCTATTCTTCTCGCATTCCTCAAAAAGTTCAAAATGCAATATTACAAAACAAGATATCCAGAATAATTGAACCTTTAAATTTTTATTTAGATGAAAAATATCAAAGAAATATTTCAATCGCATACGAAAAACTAATCAAAAACCATGCCCATGATGGTATATGCGGCTGTTCGATTGATGAAGTCAAAAAAAGCGTCGATTGCCGTTTTGAAAAAACAACTAACATTTTAAATTCTATTGAAAAAAATATAGTTCAAAATTTTAAAAGAAAATATTCTAAAAAACAAACTTCAAAAGATAAGTTGGGTTTTTTCAACCTTTCTAATGCAAAAAATATCAACACAATTGAATTAAAATTGCCATATATTCTAAAAAACGCTCAGGTCTTAGATAGTAAAGAAAATTTTTTAGATAGCGATTTAACAAACATATATAAAATCCCTGTAACAGAAGAAATAACAAAGATTTTTAGACAATTGGTTGAAATTTCAGGTAATGAAAAATTTTCTTTTTCAGAAGTTGAAATATTAAAACCGCAAAAAAGAATCAAAATCACAAATTCTTCTATTGAAAATGATTTTGTAAAATTAGAAATTCTCGATAATAAAATTTTTGTTTCAAATAAAAAAACAAAAGAAAAAAACGAGGTTTTTATTACTGACATAAAAGACAAAGGCGATAGCTACAATTTTGCACCTTGTGGTGAATATAAAAAGATTGAATTAAAAAATGCGGAAATTTTATATGATGGAAATATAGAAAGCTCTCTAAGACTTTCATTTAAAGACATTAAAATGGACGTTATTTTGAATAACAATTCAAAATTCATAAAATTTTCTCTTGAAATAAACAACAAAAAGAAAAATCACAAACTTCAATTTAATTTAAAAACCAAAAACAATATTTCAAAAACTTTGTCGAATGATGCAATAGGAATTGTTGAAAGAAATATAGATTTTAACTACAATATTCAAGATTTTATGCCTGTTCAACGACCTTTTGAATTAAAGACAAACACATTTCCTATGCAGAGTTTTGTTGGAAGCGAAAATATATTTTTCTTAACAAAAGGATTAAATGAATACGAGGTTTATAAAAACAATTTAAAAATATGCTTATTAAGAAGTTTTGATACTATATCAAATCCAAAAAATCCAACACGTGCAAGTCCT
>CAKURN010000037.1 GCA_934675695.1 uncultured Candidatus Melainabacteria bacterium
AAGAAAACTTCTTGAAAAACAAAAACGAGGTAAAAAACGTATGAAATCGGTAGGTCGTGTAGAAATTCCACAAGAAGCATTTATGGCGGTATTGTCTTTAAATGAAGAATAGCTATTTAATTCTTTTTAAAGCATAATAAATACCACATATACAAGCTGTTGCTACAGAATACATTTCTTTATCAAGATTAGAAATGTATTCATCAATTTTATCTACCGGTATAATCAATCTATCAACTATAATTCCGCCATCAGAAACAGGAGTTGCTATTTGTTTATCTTTTACTATTGCTGTTACAAAAGTTAAAGTTTCAGAAGTTAATCCGGAAGAAGATGAAGCATTTTTTAATTCTATAAAGATTTTATCTGCAACATAACCTGTTTCTTCTTTTAATTCTTTTTTTATGCAGTCTTGCAGTTCTTCATCAATATTTTCATCTGCAATAAGACCGGCCGGAGATTCTATACAAAATTTAGCCTTGTTTTCAGCATATATTGGGGGTCTTTTTGTTTTTAAAAGAAGAATACTATATTTATTATCATCAGATTTTATAAGAGTGGTTATACAAACAGCACTATCAAAATGGATTTTATCGTTTGTCCTTTTTACGTAAAACCAGTCGTGATTTTGTGGTGATTTTGCTTTTTTAAATTCTAAAAATTTCGTTTTATTTATTATCATAATCATTCTCCAATACAAAACAAATCAAATTCTCGTTTTTTTCTTCTTTGTTACTCGATACTAAAAAATCAAACTCAGAAACATCAATATTTTGATTAGATTTTAAAAAATATGCGAAAAATTTTTCTTTATCAATTATTTTTTTTGCATAGGAAATATCAATCGAATCAAAAGTAATCAAAATTCCATCTGCATCGGTTAATTTCAATATATCCATTCTATCTTCAATTAAAAATAAAGAAGAAAATAATGAAGTAATTTGCCTGATTTTAAAAGCCAAATCTAGTGCTATTTTTGATGAAATATTTGTTGTTTTTAAAATGACAATACTTGGAATATCTTTTATTTTATTACACAAATAATCCAAACACTCATTCACTGAACCAAAATATCTAAAATCCAAATATAGACATTGTTTTTTAGATTTTAATAAAATTTCTTTTAAATTTGTAATTTTCATTTGAAAATATTATCTATTTAACTATACATTTTAGATTATAGCGAATAATGTAAAAATTTAATAGTCTATATTTATGCAAAATTCAAAATTAGAATTAGTAAAACAAGCTTCTACAGGTGATAGAGGGGCTATTGAAAAATTAATTAAAATTGAACAGAAAAATATCTACTCAATGCTTTTTTATCTAAAAAAAGACGACAATGAAATTTCAGATATCATGCAAGACATCTTAATAAAATTGAGCTCAAAAATCACAAAGCTGAAAAATCCGCTATCGTTCAAAGTTTGGCTAAATCATATTATTGTAAATTCTTATTATGATTATTTAAGAAAAAGCAAAAAAGCAACAAAAATAGTAAGTTTAAATATATCAGATGAAAACGAAAAAGAGATTTTAGAAATTCCGGATAACACCCTAAATCCCCAAATTTCTATACTAAGTGAAGAAATGGATTCTATAATCAAAAACTCAATACAAAATCTACCTCAACACTACAAAATTCCGCTCACATTAAGAGAAATCCAAGGACTAAGTTATGATGAAATATCAAATATCACAAAAACAAGCCTTGGTACTGTAAAATCTAGAATATCAAGAGCAAGAACACTAATTCAGACAGAAATAAACAAATATGCAAAAAATGAACAATGACAATCTATTAGAACTTATTACAGAAAAATATGACAATGAAATTTCGATATACAAGCTAATCACTCTTGAAAATGCTATTCTCGAAAACAAAATGCTATATTCTTACGCATCAAAAACGATTGAAGATTATTTTCTTATTTCATCTTCAATAAAAAGAACTGTTAAAAGGCTGATTTTACCTAATTATTTATAGATATACCTTTTGATTTTAATTCTTCAATGAATTTAACAGCAGCAGCTCTTTGAACATCTTGAGGAATGATTCTTAGTAGCTCTATAGTTTTTGAAATCACAGGGTCATTGTCATACCAGCGTTTTCCGCCGTTAAGTTGTTTTGTTTGGGCATAGAATTTGTCTAGAGCTTCTCTTGATACTTTATTTTCAATTTGTTGAAGAAAAAGTTCTGCTTGTTGTCTCAATTCGTCTTGATAGTCTTTTAAAATATTAATCAATTTCAAAAGTTCAGAATCATAGTCATACCATCTTTTATACTTTTGTTCCATAGTTTTCTCCAACAAGCTCACTAGGGTTTGATGTATCAATTCTCTTTGCATCGATATTTAAGCTAGAAAGTTTTTGAACGAAGTTTTCATAGCCTCTATCAATATGTTCAAGTGCAGAAATCTCAGTTTCACCAATTGCATTTACTGCAGCAACTACCATTGCAGCACCTGCACGCAAATCAGTTGCTTTTACTTGAGTACCAACGAGATTTTCAGTCCCTTTTATAATAGCGTGCTTTTTGTTTACTATTATATTTGCACCCATTTTCCACAATTCTTGAACATGCATAAATCTATTTTCATAAAGACTCTCCGTTACAACTGAAATGCCATCAGCACAGCATAATAGTGCCATTGCAAGAGCCTGTAAATCAGTCGGAAACCCTGGGTATGGCTGAGTAATGAAATTTACCGGTTTTAATCTTTCGTTGTTTGAAACTTCAATTGTATTTGGATCAAGCAATTTTATTTTAGCACCCATTTCAAGCAATTTGCCCGTAAACAATGTCAAATGATTTGGAAAAATATTTTTTATTATTCCATTTCCTCTAGAAGAAGCAATTATACTCATATAAGTGCCGGCTTCTATTCTATCAGGAATAGTAGTATGCTCACAACCACGCAAATCAGATTGTTTAACACCTTTTATTATAATTTCACTGGTGCCGGCACCTGAAATATCAGCACCCATTGATTTCAAGAAGTTTGCTAAATCAACAATCTCAGGTTCTTGTGCGGCATTTTGAATGATTGATACACCATCAGCCAAAACTGAAGCCATCATGACGTTTTCTGTCGCTCCTACAGAAGGAATATCAAAACAAACTATTCCGCCTTTTAAATGTTGAGTTTTAGCAACAACATAGCCGTCTTCAATTTTGCATTCGCAACCCAAAGTTTCAAGTCCTTTTATGTGGTAGTTTACACGTCTTTCACCAATTTTACACCCACCGGGGAGAGCTACTTTTGCGATATTGAGCCTACCGACTAAAGCACCTAAAACGCAGAAACTTGCACGCATTTTTGAAACATAAACTTTGCTTGTTTCGTAATTTGTAAGGTTTCTTGAATCAATTTCGATTTTTTTATTTATTTTATCATAAGAAATTTTAGCACCCAATTCTGCCAAAACTTCGTTCATTATTTCAACATCAGACAAATCTGGAACGTTATATATTGTACATACATCACTACAAAGAAGGCTCGCTGCCATTAATTTTAATACTGAATTTTTAGCACCACTAATGGATACTTCGCCTTTTGCAGGAGTTTGACCTCTTATAATTAATTTTTCACTCAAAGCTCACAATTCCTTTTATGATGATTTTAGTACAATTCCGTTTTATTTAAAAGTATGTAAGTAAAAAATAAAATTTTCGTAGGATAAATTTTATTTTTTGTCTTCTTTTTTGTCGTTTGTATCAACAACTTTAGCATCAATTACTTTCGCATCGATAACATTGTTGTCTTTTTGTTCTTGTTTGTCTTTTTTATTTTCTTCATTTTCTAATTGTTTGTTTATGATTACTGTTTGAGCGATTTGGAAAACATTGCTTGTTACCAAATACAACAAAGCACCTGCAGGGATTGGAATAAAGACAAAAGTCAAAATAATCATGACAGGCATTATTGTACCCATAGATTTTTGAATAGCAGCTTGTTGAGGGTCTTGGTTTTTGTTTTGAGTTGTTGCCATCATTACTTTTTGAGACAACCAAATAGTAAGCCCAAACAAAGCAATCAAAATAATTACATCAAAATGCAATGCTTCTTGGCTAGCTTCTGTTTCAACAGTTGATGCAAGAACAGAATTTTTACGTTCAAATGTAATATTTTCTGTTTCTTTTGTCATAATGTTCATGACTTGGACGTCAGCTTTTTTAATCCTATCTAACTGCGAAAAGTTCAAATCTAATTCGTCTAAAGAAATCTTCAAATCGATTGGTTTGTCTTTTTCAACAGCACCTTGAACTTCAACAGCTTTTTGTGGTTTTTTAATTTTTACATTATCAAGGATTTCATTATCTAAATAAACTTTTGCAGTTTTTCCTGTTTGGAATTGAGGATTTTTTGAAACAGAAAACTTGCCATCAAGCGAAATTCCGGCATTTGATTTTATTGTAGAATCGAGCCTATTTATAAACAAAAAATGTGTATTTCCAGCCAAATTTATAAATTGAGGACTCATCAAAGCACTATACAACATAATAAATACTGGAATTTGAATTAACATCGGCAAACAACCTGCTGTAGGGTTAAAATTGTGTTCTTTATAAAACTCCATCATCTTTTGTTGCATAAGTTGAGGGTTGCTTTTGTATTTTTCTTGTATCATTTTCATTTTTGGAGTAAGGTTTTGCATATTTTTCATAGAACGTTGTTGTGAAACGTTAACAGGCCACAACAAGCAACGAATCACGATTGTGAAAAATATAATTGCGACACCATAAGAACCAAACAGCTTCGCAAGTTTGTTTAAAATTTCGATTGTTAATGTTACAAAATCCATTATTTACTCCTCTAAAATAAGTCTAGGTTAATTTATGTTATTAATTTTACAATAAACATGATAAAATAAAAAATATGGAAAACAATTTTGATACAATAGTTGCAATAATTACCCCAATTGCCCATGGTGCCGTTGGTATAATAAGGATTTCGGGCGATAAAAGTTTTAAAATTGCTTCACAAATCTTTTCAAAACAAATAAAACCAAAGATGATTAATTATGGTCATATAAAAAATGACAATAATGAAATAATAGACGAAGTAATTCTGCTCCCTTTTGTTGCACCACATAGCTATACAGGAGAAAATGTAATAGAAATCCAGTGTCATGGTTCATATATTATATTAAATGAAATATTAGAATTGATTATTTCAAAAGGTGCTCGCTTAGCTCAAAAAGGTGAATACACTAAGCGTGCTTTTTTGAATCATAGAATTGATTTATCCCAAGCAGAAGCAGTTCTTGATGTAATACAATCAAAAAGCCTTATTGCTGCAAAAAGTTCTCTTAATAATTTGGGCGGTTATTTAAAAGAAAAAATCGAACACATAAAAGAAGATTTAGTAAAATTATATTCAAAAGTAATAGCTTCTATTGATTTTCCGGAAGATGTTGCAGAAGTTGATAACAATTCCATCGTATCGATATGTAACGATAAAATTCTTGAGATAGACAACATATTAAAAAACACAAAAAGCCACGATTTTGTGCGTGATGGTATCAATGTTGCAATCATCGGAAAACCAAATGTAGGCAAAAGCTCTCTATTTAACGCACTTTTGAACTACAATAGAGCAATTGTAACAGATATCGCAGGAACAACAAGAGATACCATAAAAGAAGCTTTGCAGTTAGACGGGTATTTAGTTAATTTTGTTGACACTGCAGGAATTAGAAAAAAAGAAGAAGCAGACAAAGTAGAACAAATAGGAATAGAAAATTCAATTTCTTCAATTGAAGAAGCAAATATTGTTTTATTTTTGTTTGAAAAAGATTTTTCAGAAATTGATGAAAAATTAATCAAAAAAGCAAAAGACAAAAAAATTATAAAAGTAAAAACAAAATTTGACTTAAATTCTAACGTTTCGATAGGTAATGATAATATCAACAAAGATTATATTAACATTTCATCACTAAAATCAATAGGAATAGATGAACTAAAAAAAGAAATATCGTCTTCTATAATGTCGCTTGTTCCAACAGATACCCAATACATGACAAACAAACGCCAAGAAACCTGTCTTCTTCAGGCAAAAAATTTGCTATTAAATATCATAAATACGATAGACAGTTTCTCTCTTGCTGATTTATATGCAATGGACTTAAAATCAGCAATTATTGCCCTAGATGAAATAACCGGAGAAGTTTTAACAGATACAATACTGGATGATATTTTCTCAAATTTCTGTATAGGAAAATAATTTTTTACTTTTTATTTTTGTTATAGATGAATTTAACGATACCTTCTGCCATCGACATGCAACTTTTTTGGACTCTAAGAGCACTATGCGAAATAAAATCAGCACCGACGATTTTTCCCGCTACAAACAAATTTTCAATATCATAGCTCATCAATGATTCAATTGGTAATTCATAAGAAACTATTTTTTTAGTAGTTATTTGAGATTTTTTATCACAATGAACATCAATTGGATAGTTTGCAGTTAACACTGGATTTTTAAATTTTTTGCCTTCTATTAAATCATTCATTTTGTATATATATTTTGTTTTTACACGCCTAAATTCTCTTATACCTGTTTGAGATGCGATATTTGTAATTTCTGAATCGTTAAAACCAACAAAGTATTTTTTAACAAATTTAAAGAGCCTGTATATTGCTTTTCTAGCATAAATTAGTTCATTAGAGGCTTTAAATGGATTGTTTTTAAAATTATTTATTCTTGGGCAATTAAAGGCAACTTGATTTTTGCTTCCTGCAATAGAAAAAATTTGAAAATAATCTCTATCTTCATTTAATAAAATTTTTTCTTCAACTGCTTGTTTAAGAATTTTATCTAAATTCCAAATTTTTGTTTCATCTGATGTAGAAGCTGTAGAAAAATGCAATTCACCAAAGGTATCTATATCGTTACGATAGGTAGTGGTAATATTCTCATCATTGTCGACATTTTTTATAAAATTACAAAATCTATCAAAATCAACATTACCCAAAACAAATCTCAAGGCATTTTTTTGCACTTCGTTATCACTATCGATGAATTTACAACCGGAAAGAAGTGAAAATTCTCCACTACCAGTACAGTCAATAAAATTCTTAGCACAAACAGAAATTAAAGTAGAGTAGTTTTCTAAAATGACTTTTTCAATTTTGTTGTTTTTAACTTCAACTTCTTTAACAGTAGTTTCAAACAAAATATCGAGATTGTTTTCAATTCCATCAGAAGTCAAAATATCATCTAAAACGATTTTTAAAGTTTCAGGATTAAACCAGCCATCGTTTCCATCTTTGTATGTAATTTGAGCATTGAAGTTTTTGGCTTTTGAAACTAATTTTTTATAATAATCGCAATTTACATCTTCAACAGAAGATTTCATAACAGGAACAACAAGCCCACCTGTCATCAATCCACCAAGAAAATTACTTTTTTCGACAAGAAGTGTTTTTAAACCCAATTTAGAAGCATTGTATGCCGCCGCACAACCAGAAGTTCCACCTCCAATAATAACTAAATCGTAAACAATCAATTTTTTCATATAAGAATTATAACATAAAATTTTAAATTAAATTTTGGTTTTAAAGAATTGGGCTATTTCTGCATTTTGTAGCTATTTTAAAATGTGTCGATTGGTTATGATAATGTATATTATGTAAACAGCCTCGTAATTTCAACAAGGCGATAAATTATACCTAAAAATAAACTTAATAATCGTAATTCAAGTTTTAATACTTTGTATAATACTCGACAAAATCCCAACAAAACCAATGCCGTTTTTTGTAATAATTGATATCTTTATATAAGTCTAAGGAGAAAATTATGCAAAACTCAATATGCAAACAATCTGATACAAAAATAAGGCTGATGTTAGTTGACGATCACAAACTTTTTCGTTGCGGAATAAAGTCCCTTTTTGAAAATTCAAAAAACATTTTTGTTGTTGCAGAAGCATCAAACGGTAAAGAAGCAATATCAAAAATCATCACACAAAATCCGGACGTCGTGCTATTGGATTTAGAATTGGGTGATATAAACGGACTCGATATAATAGAAAAAGTTTCTTCGCAAAGACCTGATATAAAATTTGTAATTCTAACTTCTCATATAAATGAACATGTTATAAACAAAGCAATGAAAATGGGTATTTATGGCTATGTAATGAAAGACATAAATGCAGAGTATCTAGATGTAATTGTGAAATCTGCATCGAACGGTTCAATGTGGATAGATAAAAAGGTAGTTCAAATATTAAGAGAATTGAATCCAAATATTGTTCCAAATATACAAGTTAGTCGTTCAAATTTCAAATCAACTCATGCAAATTTGACATCAAGAGAGTATGAAGTACTGAAGCTTGTTGTAGAAGGGAAATCAAATCAGCAAATCGCTCATGATTTAAATATATCTGAACACACGTCAAAAGCACACGTATGTTCAATTATTCAAAAGCTTGTTGTAGATGATAGGACACAAGCAGCAGTAAAAGCTATTCGAGAAGGAATTGTGTAGAATTTTATCGTTATCATTCGTAACGATAGTATATTATCAAAACCAATCGTTGCGATACTAAAGAAATCTTATCAATATCAGTCGATACGAAAGAAAGGGAAATAAATATGGAATTTTTTAAAGAAAAAAATTATGATTTTAAAAAAGCAAAAGAATTTTTTGAAAGTCATGCAAAATTTACTATTAGTCCGTTTGAATTGAAAAAAATTATTGATAGCGGAGAAATAGATGAAATAAATATAATTGATGTTAGAAAATACGATGACTACATTGATGGACATATACCATTTGCACAACATGTTCCTATAGATGAAATAGAAGAACATTTGAACATGTTTGAAAAAGAAAAATGTAATATATTGTACTGTTACAACGAATACTGCAACTTGGCTCACAAAATCGCAACTTATACCACAGAAAAGAATTACCCGACTAGAGTGCTTTTAGGAGGTATAAGAACTTGGAGAAAATACGAATACGATACAGTAAAAACATCATCTGATGATTAATATAGAATAAAGAAAAGCCCTGAAAAACAGGGCTTTAAGATTTACTAACGATACAAGATTTTTGTTTAAAAATTAACTGTAAATTCAGTTTTAATTTTTTGGGCAACTTCTATAGTAATACATCAAGAATGATATACAAGCATATTGTTCATATTTTTACAAAAATTAATATTAAAACAAATTAAGCTGATTGTTGCTTTCATCTTTTATTTCGCATTTTAGGTGCTGATATGCAAGTTTTGTTGCTTTTCTACCTCTAGGAGTTCTGGTTAATAAGCCTTTTTGAATTAAATAAGGCTCATAAACATCTTCAATCGTTCTAATATCTTCACCTAATGCAACAGCTAGAGTTTCTATTCCTACAGGGCCGCCGTCAAATGATTTGATTATTAAATTCAAAAGATTTCTATCAGTAATATCAAGCCCGATTTCATCTATATCAAGAGCTTTTAGAGCGTCATCTGCAATATTTTTTGTAATAATACCATCACCTTTTACAATTGCCCAATCTGCACTTCTTTTTACAAGTCTATTTGCAATTCTTGGTGTACATCTGGAACGAGAAGCGATGATTTTTGCACCTTCGTCGTCTATTTCAAAATTCAATATTTTTGCCGTTCTTTTTACAATTTTTGATAATTCTTCTACTGTGTAAAATTCCAAACGATGAATTATTCCAAACCTATCTCTTAATGGCCCGGATAAACTTCCCGCTTTCGTTGTAGCACCAATAAGCGTAAACTTTGGCAAAGGAATTCTCATTGTTTTTACTGTTTGAGATTTTCCTGTTGTCAAATCGAGGGCGAAATCTTCCATAGCCGGATACAATATTTCTTCTGCAATTTTATTT
>CAKURN010000038.1 GCA_934675695.1 uncultured Candidatus Melainabacteria bacterium
GTTACACGTTGTGCAATGGCAGGGCGTGAAGTTGGTCTATCACTAGGTGAACCGCCTACAATGAAAGGTTATCCGCCTTCTATTTTTTCTTGGTTACAAAGAGCATTAGAAAGAACAGGAAATTCAGAAAAAGGTTCTATAACGGCACTGTATACAGTATTGATGGAAGGTGATGATATTACAGACCCTATCGTTGATATTGTAAGGGGTATTGTAGATGGGCACATATTTCTATCAAGAAAAGTTGCAGAACAAAACCACTATCCCGCAATAGATGCCCTTGGTTCGATTTCGAGGTTGATGAGTGCAATAGCTGATCCTGAACACAAAGAAGCAGCAGGCAAAATGAGAAACTTGATGGCATTGTATAGAGAAAACAAAGATTTGATTGATGTAGGTATGTATCAGACAGGTTCAAACCCCAAACTCGACATTGCAATAGAACTTATGCCAAAAATAAATGCCTTTTTGCAACAAAGAACAACCGATATTGTTTCTATGAAAACAACGCTCGACACTTTGAAAAATATGATGAGAAACGTAAATATCTAAACATGATAAGAAACAGTAGAATTTTCAGGAATTTTTTTGTCCATTTCGTATCCTGACATTTCATTTGCAGTTTCTAATGATGTTTTTGAAGAATTTGAATTTTCTTCTTCAACTTCTTTTTCTTGTTCTTTTTGTGTTTCTTTTTTTTCGTTTATTTTTTCTTTGTATTTTTCTAAAACTTCATCTATTGTGTAGTATTTAGAATAGAATAATTTTCTATAAGCGTCAGCAAGCAAACTTGAGTTTGATTTTTTAGCAGAATCTGTTGTGTAAATATCGTTTAAAAATCTACGAAAAATATATTCGCTACCTAAACCGCTGCTTGCGATAGATTTAACTGTTAATGACATACAAAAATTCCTTAGTCTAGTAATTTTATTATATAAATTACAAACAAAGAAAGTTATAAAAAGTTGTCATTGTTTTACAAAAATATACAATTTTAAAACAAAATAAAAAACCTTGCTAATTGCAAGGTTTTTTATCATATATTTTTAAAGATTTTTTGCTGCTTCGTGGAGTTCTGTTTGTTGAGTGTTTCCTCCATCATATTCTATTAATTTGTCACTTGTTTTAAGAGTCATTGTTTGAAAATCAAAATTTTGATAAAAGAAATATGCAGCAACTATAAGTAATACCCATAAAATAAATTTCATTTTTTATTTCTCCTTATCCTGTAATTTCTACTTCGCCTTTTGATGAAATTTCTTCTTTTAGTTTTGAAATAAATTCATCAACCGGCATAACTCCAACCTGTCCTACGCCACGTTTTCTGATTGCAACAGTATTAGATTCAACTTCTTTATCACCTGCAACAAGAACATAAGGTACTTTTTTGTTTTGTAGATAATCTCTGATTTTGTAGTTCATTGATTCAGATTTGTCTTCAAAAATAACTCTTATGTTGTTTTCTTTTAGTTTTGCATACACTTTTTCAAGATATTCATTGTGTTTTTCGCTTGAAATCGGCACAAGAGCAACTTGTTGAGGTGCAAGCCAAGCAGGGAATGCTCCTGCATAGTGTTCAATTAATATACCATGGAATCTTTCCATAGAACCAAATATTACCCTATGAAGCATAACAGGGGTTTTTAATTGTCCATCTTTGTCTTGGTATTTGATTTCAAAACGTTCAGGCAAATTGAAATCGAGTTGGATTGTAGCACATTGCCAAGTTCTTCCGATTGCATCTTTTACTTTAAAGTCGATTTTTGGTCCGTAAAACGCTCCGTCGCCTTCATTTATTTCGTATTTCATGCCACGTTTGTCCATTGCTTCTTTTAGACCGGCTTCAGCCAGTTCCCAATTTTCCAATTTTCCAACATAGCTTTCAGGACGAGTAGACAATTCTACTTCAAAGCCCATTTTGAAAATTTTCATTGTATCAGATACAAAATCAATAATTTCATTAATTTCTGAAACTAATTGTTCAGGAGTACAGAAAATATGCGCATCATCTTGAGTGAAGCCTTGTACACGAGTAAGTCCTGATAACGCTCCTGATTTTTCACGTCTATAAACCGTACCCAATTCTGCCATTCTCAATGGTAAATCACGATAAGAATGACGTTGTGCTTGATAAATCAAGATATGGAACGGACAATTCATAGGTTTTACTATGTATTGTTCATCGTTTTCGTCGGTTTTTTGTATAAAAAACATGTTTTCTTTGTAGTGATCAATATGACCGGATAGTTCCCACAATTTTGATTTTGCTAATTGAGGAGTTTGAACAATTACATAGCCTCTTTTTCTGTGTTCACTTCTCCAGTAATTTTCTATTTCTTCTCTTACTGTATATAAATTTGGGTGCCACAAAACAAGCCCGCCGCCGATTTCTTCTCTAACTGAGAACAAATCCAACTGCACACCCAATTTTCTATGGTCTCTGCGTTTTGCTTCTTCCAGTTGATTGATGTAACTGTCTAGTTCTTCTTTTGTTTCAAAAGCTGTCGCATAGATTCTTTGAAGCATTTTGTTTTTTTCGTTGCCTCTCCAATAAGCACCTGCTACAGACATTAGTTTGAAAGCTTTTATTTCTTTTGTTGATTGAATATGAGGCCCTGAACAAAGATCATTAAACAAAACATTGCCGTCTTTGTCTTTTGTCAAATACAACGTAGGATTGTCGTTTTTGTGTTCTTCTAACAATTCCGCTTTGTAGATTTCACCTTCGTTTTTAAATTCTTGAATTTGTTTTTCAACGTCAGGAATAACGTATTTTTCAAACGTCAAATTTCCTGCGATTAGTTTTTTCATTGTTTTTTCGATTTCTTTTAGGTTTTCGTCAGACAACGTAACCCCTTCTATATCGAAATCATAATAAAAACCGTTTTCAATTGCAGGCCCTATTGCCAATTTTGCTTGCGGATAAAGTTTTTGCACAGCTTGTGCCATAATGTGAGAACAAGAGTGTCTTAAAATTTGTAATCTTTCGTTGTTTTTCATAACTTCCTCAAATTTTACTGTTTTTAAAATAATTTTAGCACAAATTTGGATTATTTTGTAAATTTTTATTAACGAAATATTATTATATGAGGCAATTTTGAATTTCAAAAAAGGCTGAAATATTTAAAATTTCAGCCTTTTTTATTGTTGTTTTTAAAAAAATTATCTTATTTTTTCAACAATAATATCAACAAGTTTCGATGTTGTAACAAGCTCGTTTCCTTGTTCTTTGTTAAAGATATCTCTTGTTCTATAACCGTCTTTTAAAGTTTCTTTGACTGCTCTTGTTATATTGTCACAAGCAAGTTTATTGTCAAAAGAATAATTCAACATCATTGCAGCAGACAATATTGTTGCAATAGGATTAACTACATTTTTACCTTTTAAATCCGGAGCAGAGCCATGGATTGGTTCATACATAAATGGTGTTTTGCCATCAGACAAAGAAGCTGAAGGAAGCATACCCAAAGAACCTGCTAGAGTAGAGGCTTCATCTGATAATATGTCGCCAAAAATGTTGCCTGTTAATATTACATCAAATTGTTTTGGATTAAGAACAATCTGCATTGCACAATTATCTACATACATAAAACTCAACTCAACATCAGAATATTGTTTTGAAACTTCGGTTGTTATTTCTCTAAACAATCTGGAAACCTCAAGAACATTTGCTTTATCTACACAGCAGACTCTTTTTTTGCGTTTTTGAGCTGATTTAAAAGCAACATGGGCGATACGGCGAATTTCATCTTCGTCATATATCATATTGTTGAAACCGACTTTTATTTCTCTACCGTCTAGTGTAGTTTTCTTTTCTATTCCTCTGGGTTCTCCAAAATACACATCGCCTGTTAATTCTCTAACTATCATTATATCTGTATTTTGAACGTTTTCGGGTTTTAGTGGAGAAGAATGTAAGAGTTCATCAAAAACCTTTACAGGGCGAAGATTTGCAAACAAATTGAGTTTTTTTCTTATACCTAAAAGTGCTTTTTCGGGTCTAAATTCCGGAGGCAAAATATCATACTTCCAATCCCCTACCGCCCCCAATAATACAGCATCAGAAGCAAGTGCAGTTTCTATTGTTTTGTTTGGCAGAGGAACTCCTGATTGTTCGTATGCATTTCCACCAATCGGAGCATAATTGTATTTTAGGTTCAAATTATAGATAGAAGAAACTTTGTCTAATACTCTGATTGTTTGTTCTAAAATTTCAATCCCGACGCCATCACCCATTAAAACAGCTATATTTTTCATAATTTTTCCTTATCTTTGCTAATATTATTCTACATCCGGCATTATAATTATTTTTTCAACAAAATCGGGAGAAGCATTGCTATTTTGAGGCATAGCTTTCCAGAATTTTATATAAATAACAGTATCTTTGTTTGGACGATTTTCGTATGGAAAAAGCTTGAATTGAAGCATAGGTTGATTAGGAGAACCATTGTTGCAACCGCCCTCTACACCACAAGAATTGCCCAAATGTATGTAGTCTTTGAGTTCAGTGATTTGGTTTGTTATGTTGTTTTCTTCCGTAAAATACAAATACTCACCAAAATCTGATTTTGTTTTGTCTATATATGCGTATTTATAGCCAAAATCTACAGCATTGATTGCTTTTAGTTGGTACAAGTAGTTTTTGTTTTTTGGTGTTTCAAAACTCAAGTCTTCAAATTTTACAGTTAGAGTTTTTTCGCTTTCTTCGTATTCTATTTTAACAGGCATGAGGTTGTTTTTGTAGTCGGTACATTCCGGTTTGTCTGCTGAAATATCGAACCTGTATGGAAAATCAAAAGCGACAAGAACAGAAGGGTTGTTTAAAAATCTTGATTCTTCAGATTCACCATCTATATTTGCATGCCCGTCTACATTACATACATTTGTTGATATCCAAGGCTTGTTGCTTTCTATTTGTCCTAGAGCATATTCTGATGGAGTATAATCTATATCTTTAAATATAGATATTTTAACAAATTCTTTTCTTACTTCTAATATTTCTTCTTTAGTTTTGTCATTGTAGAAATTTGGGGGCATAACAGATATTTCTGCTATAATTCTTTCTTTTTCTTCTTCAGAAGAAGTAGTTGAAGGTGGTTTTGGTACTTGATTTTGTTCGATATTTGGTTCTGTTGCTGAATCTTGGATTATTTTTAGTGCAATCAACAAAACAATAACCAAACAAATCATTGTTATGACGTTTCTTAATTTATATTTCATAATTCTTTTTTTCTATTATAAAAGTAATTATAGCATACAAAATTCTTATTCCAGTTCAAAATCACTCAAATTGACGGTTTTTAGACTGTGTCTGAGGTTGTTGTTTTCATCTTTAAAGTGGATTTTTATGTAGTTTTTTGTAATTGCACTATAGAGTCCTGTTTTTGGGGATTTTCTTTCGATTAGTATTTCTTGGGTTGTGTTTTTGTTTTTATCTAAAAATTCTTTGTGTAATTTTTTAGACAATTCCATTATTTTTTCACATCTTTGAGTTTTTATTTTGTCTTGGACTTGTTGCATTGAATAAGCAGGTGTATTTTCTCTTTTGGAATAAGGAAAACAATGAATAGAAGACAATTTCGCCTTTTTTAAATTTTCATAAGTCTCTAGAAAATCTTCTTCACTTTCTAGAGGAAATCCAACAATAATATCACAGCCCAAAAACGGAAGATTGAAGCTGTTGTGCAATTTTTCAATCGTCAACATAGCTTCTTTTGTTGAATATTTTCTATTCATATTTTCAAGAGTTTTATCGCACAAAGATTGAAGTGACAAATGAAAGTGAGGACAGAATTTTTTACTGTTTTTTAAAAATTCAATAGTTTCATCATTCAGTTCATTAATATATAATGAACCCAATCTATAGCGAGGAATGTCTGTTTTTTCTATTTCTTTTAACAAATCAAGAAAAGTCAAACCCCACTCTAGTCCCCATTGACCTATGTGAATACCTGTTAATACTATTTCTTTTATGTTTTTTTCAATTACTAAATTTATTTGTTTTAAAATATTTTCAACTGTATTAGAGCGGGAATTTCCACGTGCAAAAGGAATGATACAGTATGAACAGCGGTTGTTACAGCCGTCTTGTATTTTTATACTTACTCTTGTAGAATTTGGATTAATCAAAAATTCATTTTCAAATGTTTTTTTATCAAAAATATTTTCAACAAAAACTTGCTTTTCTGAAGTAAAAAGATTTTTTATATATTCACCTATTTTCATTTTTTCACTATTACCCAAAATCAAATCAATATTTGAATAATCGAAGTCTTTGTGTTCTTTTATTGTTTGAGCAGTGCAACCTGTGAGGATTGTTTTTATGTTTGGGTTTTGTTTTTTTGCATGGTTTAAAAGGTAATTTGTCTGCGAATCACTATGAGAAGTAACCGTACATGAATTTAAAATATAAATATCTGCTTGTTTTGTATCGTCTGTCAATTCATAACCCAAATCAAGCATTTTGTTTTGGATTATTTGACCTTCTAATTGATTTTGTTTGCAACCTAGTGATTTTATAATAAATTTCTTCATAAAAAAATTCTACTATTCCTTGTCTTAAAATTTTGTATTCGTTTTTATTGCACAAAATTACTGTAGAAGGGTGATTTGGTCTGATTTTATCGTCTTTTGGTTTTATTATTGTAGCGTTTTGTAAAAATTTTTCTCTAGCTTCTTTGTAATTTACGACAGGTTCTTCACTGGAAACATTACAAGAAGTAGTTGCTAAAACCCCACCTTCTATTTGTTTTGTAAGTTCAAAAAAATCTTCGTTATTTGGAATTCTAATTCCTACCGTATTTTGGTTTGAAGTCACAAAAGAAGGGCAAAGAGAAGATTTTTCAAATATTAAAGTCAACCCGCCCGGCAGGTATTTTTCAATCAAAACAGAAGCATAATCAGGTATATTTTTTACGTATTTTTTCAAATGCTCAAAATCGTAACTCATCAGAATCAAAGGTTTTTTCGTATCACGTTTTTTTATTTCATAAATCTTTTCAACTGCGATTTTATCTGTCGGCAAACACCCGAATCCCCAAACGGTATCTGTTGCAAAAGCCAAAACTTCACCTTGTTTTAATTTCATAAGTCACCTTTTTTATTAAAAAATATTCAAATATATTATAGCGAAATTATTTTTATAGTAAAATGATTATAAAAAATAAGGAAAAATTATGATAAAAGCACAACGTGGAACAAAAGACATATTTGGCGATGAGATTTTGACTTGGCAGTGGATTGAACAAAATGCAAAAAATGTTTTTGAAAATGCCAACTTTACTCAAATCAGAACCCCTATTTTTGAAGCAACAGAACTGTTCGCTAGAGGTGTTGGGGATTCTACCGATATCGTCAACAAAGAAATGTATACGTTTTGCGTTGGCGGAGCCAATAAAGACGCTACTTCCATCACTCTAAGACCTGAAAACACAGCAGGCGTTGTAAGAAGTTTTATTGAACATAATATGACACGTCTTTCTCCACCGCAAAAATTTTGGTATTTTGGACCGATGTTTCGCTATGAACGTCCACAAGCAGGCAGACAACGTCAATTTCACCAGTTGGGTGTTGAAATGTTTGGTGTTAAAGATGCCGCAGCAGATGCCGAAGTCATTATGATGGCAGTAGAATTTTTAAAATCAGTAGGATTGAAAGATTTAGAAGTCGAATTAAATTCCCTAGGTTGCAAAAACTGCAAAAATGACTACAAAAATTCTATAAAAGAAGTATTAAAACCCTATTTAGAAGAACTTTGTGACGATTGCAAAATGAGATACGAAAAAAACCCGCTTCGTATTTTAGACTGCAAAAATGAAGATTGTCAAAAGATTTTTGAAAAAGAAGAAGTAAAAAAAGTCATTTTCAACGATTATATTTGTGATGACTGTAAAGACCATTTTAATGAACTTACTTCTTATCTTGACAGTCTAAATGTAAAATACAAAAGAAATAAACTCTTGGTTAGGGGGTTAGATTATTATAATAGAACAGTTTTTGAAATAAAATCTTCTCAACTAGGCTCACAAAGTGCTGTCTGTGGAGGCGGAAGATATGATGGACTGGTTGAAATGCTAGGCGGACAACCTACTCCTGCTGTCGGTTTTGCAATGGGAGTCGAAAGACTTTATTGTTTGGTTCAAAAAATCGAACCTCAAAAATTAGACTATTATATTGTTTCATCAAACACAAAAGAAGCAATGAAACTCGCTTTAAAATTAAGAAACAACGGCAAAGAAACAGACTATTGTATGCAAAACAAAAAATTCACAAAACAACTTGAAAAAGCATCAAAAGTCGCAAAATACGCTCTTATTCTAGGTGAAGACGAAATCGAACAAGGATTTTTCAGTGTAAAAAATCTTGAAACTTCGACTCAAGAAAAAGTTTCTTCTTTTGAAGAATTAATAAAATAATCTATCCGCAAAAGTAGTTGATTACTTTGAATGCAAATTTTTTAGCAAGTTCAGAAAACAAGATTTTCTTTATGTTTTTGAAATTCAAGTTTTTCATGCCTTTTGAAAAATCAAATGTCTTTACAAATATAAAAATCTGCAAAGCTGTTGCTAAAAATTTTAAAACAGAGTGAATTTTAATGATTTTTTCATTTGTTACAAAAGCAACTACTTTGTTCGTTTTTGTCACTATGTTTTTAACTTTTGCAAACGAAATCAAAACTGTTTCTTTAAAGATATTTAGCTGTTCATTCAGCTTTTTTATTGAATTTCTGGCTTTTTCCAGCTTTAAAACAACAAAAATAGTGAGAACAACTTCTACAATTATTAAAATTATTAAACTTAAACAATTCAAAATTACCATTAATGTATTATAATATATTTATTAAAAAAATTCTATACTTAAAATAAAAACCAAAAGAACGAAATGAATTTTAATACCATCATCAAAATTTTAGAACAAATATATCATTTTACAGAAAAATTTAATCTCGAGATTGATTTTGATGTTGATGGCTTTTTAGACAACAATTATCCTGAGATTTCATCTGAATTAATTAAATGTATTAAAGGCAAAAGAATTATTTTTTCGGGAACAAACGGCAAAAAAACATCATTGCACCTTTTAAATGAAATACTAAAAACAAACGATTTAAATTTTATTTCTAATATTTCAAAAACAGCAAAAACAAGACAGATACTGCCTTCTATCATTAGAGATTTTAGTTTTTTATTTGAAAATCAAGATATAGAAAATTTTTTAACCGTCACAAGCACGACTGATGAATTGATCAAAAACTTCAATCTTTTGAATTTTGATTTTTTGGTTTTGGAAAATTTGTTTACATCGCAAACCGATTTTTCAAATTTATATGAAAAAAAGAAAAAGCTCCAAGACGCCATTATTTTAAATTCTAAATTAGATTTGTTTATAAATGCAGATGAGCCGATGTTTTTTGAAATTGACAACATAAAAAACGACACAACAATAGGCAAAAAAAGAAACAAATTCTACTTTGGGATTGATAATTTAGAAATTTTCGACAACAAAAACAACTTAATTCACAAAACAGACATAATAAAATGCCCAAAATGCGGCTGCAACCTACAATACAGAAAAAGAT
>CAKURN010000039.1 GCA_934675695.1 uncultured Candidatus Melainabacteria bacterium
CTTCAAAACCGCACTAGAGCTTCATTCTGACATGCTTTTAAATCCTTTGATTCCAAGAAAAGAATTAGAAAGAGAAAGACTCGTCGTTATAGAAGAAATATCGAAAACCAAAGATTCGCCCGACAATTTGCTTTTGGACAATATGTACGATATTCTTTATTCAAGAACAAATCACCCATACAAAAGAAACATCATAGGCAAAAAAGAAATCATAGAAAACGTCACAAGAGAAGAAATTTTGTCTTATTTTAATAGATTTTATACCCCAGATGCCTATACAACAGTTGTTGTTGGGGATATTGATACAAAAGAAGCTTTAAAAGAGATTTCTTCTGCTTTTGATTGGGGAAATAAAAAAAACACTAAACAAGAAAAAATAAAATACCCAAAAGTCCGCCCTTTAGAAAAAATAGAAATCAAAGAAGACACTATGGATATATCAAAAACCCATCTTATGTTTGGGTTTATTGCACCAAAGTTTTCTGATGAAAAAGACTCAATGGCATTAGACGTGCTGTCTTCTATTTTGACTGATGGAAAAAGTTCTATTCTAAACCAAATTTTAAAAGAACAGAAACAGCTCGTGATTTCAGTAAATTCCGGAAATTATTCTCAGAAAGATAGCGGAATATTCTATATTTTAGCGACTTTAGACCCAAAAAATGAACAATGTGTCAAAAAAGAAATTTTAGAACAATTGAAAAAAATCCAAAATGGCGAATTGTCGGATGAAAGCATTGAAAGAGCCAAAAAACTGATAAAAACAGACACATACTACTCTAGAGAATCAATATCCAATATCTCAAGCGAACTCGGGTATATGTTCACTTTTTCAAACAATGAAAATTACTATGACAATTACATAAAAAACATCGAAAAAATAACGAAACAAGACATTATAAAAGCAAGCAAAAAGTATCTTTTGTTAGACAAATACGCACTTTCCGTTGTTCGCCCTACAGGGTTCAAAGCAGTAAATAACGTGGCTTTTGCAGGTAATGTAAAAGAGCCTGTTCTTTTAGAAGAAAAAGACAACACAAAAAAATACCTTCTTGATAATGGAATAAATTTAACAACAAAAAACAAAAAAACAAACTCAATCGTTGCGATAGATATTTCTATAAAAGGTTCAAAAGCTGTAGAAAAAAAGCCCTCAACGGCACTTCTTTCAGCACTTTCAGCAACTAAAGGAACACAAAATTTTACAAACACACAGTTGGCTGAATTTTTAGACGAAAATGGTATAAAACTCTCACTTTCCAGTGGCAACGACACGTTTTCAATACTTCTTCAAACAACAAAAGACAATTTAGATAAAGCATTCGTTGTCTTAGACGAAATTTTAAACAAACCCGTTTTTCCGGATAATGAAATTGCAAAAGTAAAAAACGTAAAAATCCAAGAACTAAAAGCAATTTCAGACAGTCCTTCATCTTTTGTGTTTGATGAATTTAAAAAACTTGCTTACCAAAATTCGATTTATGGGCAAAATTCAAAATTTATTTTAGACAACATAAACAAAGTTACAAGAGATGATATTGTTGAATATTATTCAAGGATAATTGATCCCGAAAATATGAATATAGCAGTCGTTGGCGATATAGACGAAGAAGAAATTGCACAAAAATTTCAAAACATATTGAAGAAAAATCCAAAAGGAACAAAATTTTCATACAACAAAGTAAACTATAGCCAGTTTAGACCGCAAAAAAATCTTGAAACTACAATATACAAAAACGAAGTACAAGCAAATTGGCTTGCTTTGGGCTTCAAAACTTGTAATATCAACAATAGAAAAGACATTGCAACATTGAATGTTATAAATGCAATTTTGGGAGAAGGAATGTCATCTCGTCTTTTTGTCAAATTGAGAGAAGAAGAAGGTTTGGCTTATACCGTTGGTTCAACCGTTAATACGAATGTTTTAGACGGGGCATTTATTGCATACATCGGAACGAATGAAAAAAGCATAGAAAAAGCAAAACAAGGCATTTTAGAGCAAATAGAAATCCTAAAAACAGAAATGGTAACGACCTCTGAACTTAATGACGCAAAAAACAAAATCATGGGACAGTTCTTGATGTCGTTAGAAACAAATATGGATGAAGCCGAATTGTTCAGTTGGTATAGTGTTTTGGGCAGAAATTTAGATGCGTTTGATGAGTATAAAAAAATGATTATGGAAGTAGAACAAGCAGACATAATCGAAGTCGCAAACAAATACTTTTCAAAACCTTATATCTATACTGTAGTTAAGAAAAAGTAGACAAAGTACATCAAAAATTTACTATAGTTCAGTGTTTATAGATAAAAATAACCCTCGTTCCAGTTTTGATTGAGGGTTATTTTATTATAGCAATTCATCTATTTTTTCAATTCTGCTATGAACAATAGAATGCTCTGCTGCTGTTAATAAAATTAAATTATTAACACTATTATCATCTCCATCATTTGTAATATGATGAACTTGATAACCATCACCTTTAACTTTGTTTAAAAAAGTATAAGCAACAAAATCATAGATATAGTCTTTTATTAATTTTTGGTCTTCTAATACCAAATAACCCCATTTAATTCTGCCGGTTTCAGACTCTATTTCTTCTGTTTGATGTTGTATTTTTCCTTCAAATTTTATTCTACCTAAATTGCTAACCAAATATTCAGGATTTCGTGGAAAATTTTTCCAAATTTCTCCATCTAAATCATTTTCATCATAATTTTTTGAAGCGTAAGTTTTTCTGATTGCTTCTTTATTTTCAATTTTGTCATACTTAATTAACTCTTGTTGCAAGTTAAGTAATTGTTTTATATATTCATCTTTTGTAACAGTTCTATCTATATTCATTTTGTTCCCTTTTTATGATATTATAAGTCATCTTGATGAATTTTGCTAGTATTTTTCAGAATATTATGAGCATTAGAGTGTCAGTATATGTAGAACTTTGGCTCGCTTTGATATAAAAAGGAGACGAAGTCTCGACCATAAAAAAAGAACCCTTTTTCAAGGATTCTTTTTATTAGCTGGGGAGAGACTTGAACTCTCGACCTCTCGGGTATGAGCCGAACGCTCTAGCCAGCTGAGCTACCCAGCCATATAATTATTCAATTTTTCTTTCTTATGGCTTAAGTTTGTCTAGAGCTTGCTCTAGTTTTCTTAATTCGCAACTAACGTCACTCATTGAGCTACCCAGCCATATAATTATTTTAGTTTTCTTAACCTGTAACCAATACCATTTATTAGGTATTTATAGCTACAACGTCAACAAAAAAATTATCCCACAAGCATTGAAAAATATCAAGTATGTTATTTATATTTAATAAAACAAGTTCTAATAAAAATCCAAAAACCCCGATATAATATCGGGGTTTGAAATTTTAGTCATTATCTTCTACTTGTTTTGGTGGCATTTGTTTTTCGCCATGTTTCATTTTTTTATGTTCAAATTCTTGAACATCGCTATATGGTGGTCTTTTAAACCCACCGCAAGGTGGCATTGGTGGTCTATGAAGCGCAAAAAACAAACACATTGCACAATAAAAACCAATAAAAGTACCTATTGCAATCGCCAAAATTTTCTTTACAACTTTACAAAATTCGCATTTACATTCACATTCTTGCTCTATTGTTTCTTTAATTTCTTCAGGCATAAATTTCTCCTTAACAAACTTTTAACACGTTTTTCTACATAATGTAGAACGAAACAAAAAATATTTTGTTCGATTATGTTTAAAATATTTTAAATTTTAATTTATGTCTTTTAAAAATTCAACCACTTTTTTAATATCATCAAGGATATAATTCGCCCCTAAATGCTTGAAATTGTTGACCATTACGCCAAAATCGCTATCAGGAGAAACAACCCCTATCGTTTCTACATTTGCACCATTGCCTGAAATTATATCGTCAACGCTATCACCAAGGTATTTTATGTCATTATGCGGACAATGTTCCAAAATCTCAAACACGCCTTTTGAGTGAGGTTTTAGCATATTTTTCGGCAAATCATCACTCGTTACATAGTAATAGAAGTATTTATCTATGTCGAATTTGTCGAATGAGTATTTTGTTTCTTCTTTCAATCTGCCTGTAAACACTACAAGGTCGTATTTTTGGATTAATTTTTCAAAAATCTCAGGTGAGATAAGAAGTTTTTCTTCATCTATGAGATATTTTTTTGTTTTCGATTTGTCATTTGGGTTGAAGAACAAATTTTGAAAAACGCTGATTATCTCAGCTATTTCTATATTGTAGCCATATTTTTTCAACAAAAATTGAACAACGTCCCAATCACAATTCATTCCGCCTTGATTTTTTACTTCTTGAATTTCAGAAATTTCAATCTCTTTTTTTGAAAAATATTCAAAAGTTTCTTTTATCGCCATTAAATAAGATTTTGAAACATCAAAAATTACACCGTCTACATCGAAAATCAAAACATCTTTTGTTTTTAGTAATTCAAGAATCAATTTTACACCACTGACTTTTGGAACTGTAATTCTAAGACATGTAGAAATCGGTGAATTTTTTGGAAAATTTTGGACTATTATGCCGTTTTTCTTTAATTTTTCATAGCAAAAATCACAATATGACTTAAAATCGCACAAAATGAAGTTTCCATGGCTTTCAAAAGGTTCAAATCCCAAATTTTTTAAACCCTTAAAAAGTTCACATCTAGCGTTTTCATTTAGTTCTTTAATTTCGTTCAGTCTTTTTTCGTCATTTAATGCACTAATTGCACAATTCATAGCGATAATATTGACGTTATAGGGTGATGTTACTTTTTTCATATTAGCGATAAAATTTTCATTTGAAAGAGCAAAACCAATCCTTAAGCCGGCTAGAGCATAATCTTTTGAAAAAGATTTTACAATCACAATATTATCGAATTTCTTCATTAAATCGATGTAATCTTCAATCACAACGCCTTGTGCAAAATTTATATAAGTACAATCGATAACAAGCAAAACATTAGGCAATTTTTGTGCCAAAATTTCAACAATAGAGGGTCTGACTAAATCGCCTGTTGGGTTGTTGGGTGTTGCGATGTAGATTATTTTTGTTTTCGATGAAACGTTTTCTATTATTTTGTCTTTATTAAAAACGAAATTTTCATCGTATTCTATTTGTTTAATTTTGCCGCCATTAAGTTTTGCATACAAAAGAGGCATTGAAAAAGTAGGATTGTATGTCAAAAGCTCATCGTCTTCTTCGATGAATGTTTCCATTATGATTTTCAGTGCTTCATCGCAGCCATTAGTCAACAAAATATTGTCTTTTGAAAGCTCGTATATTTTTGCTAATTTGTCAACCAATTTTCCATAAGCCGGATAATAAGAAATATCTTCTTTGTTGATACTTTTTATAACATTAAAAATTAAATCTGAAATCCCGTATAAATTTTCGTTTGAGTTTAATTTTAATCGCCAATCTTTTCTATAAAAATCTGTTTCAAAAGGTTCAATACCGTCTAAAAATTTGTTCATACTAATCATAAAAAAATTATACAATAAAATCTTTAAAAATAATCCCCAACATGTATAGAGAACCGCAAACAATCTTGAGGTTTTTTGTTGTTTTTATTATGTTTTCGACTTCTTTTTGATTGGACAATTTTTTGGCTTTTGCTTTTAAATTTTCATCTAATTCATCAAATTTTAATGCATTTGGATAATCAAATTCATAAAAATACAACTCGTCTTCTTCTTTGATTAAAAGCTCGAGCATTTTTTTGTAGTCTTTGTTTTTTAAACATCCGAAAACAAAAGTCTTTTTCTCGTTTTTAAATTCTTTATCTAAAAATTCTCTTAAAATCTTAGTACCGGAAGGATTGTGACACCCATCAATAAGAAGATTTTTTTCTTTGTCAAAATCCATTCTGAATTTCCATTTTACGGTTTTTAGGGCGTTTTCTATTGTTTCTTTTGAAATATTTAAGTTCAAATTTTCTATAGCAGAAAGTGCTAAAGACAAGTTTTCTTTCTGAAAATCGCCTTTTAAATTGATTTTAGTATCAACAGGTTCTACTGAAATCAATTTTGAAGAAGTATTTTTAGCCACTTTTTCAATCACATCAAAACCGAGATTGTTTTTTGACACAACAACTGTTGAATTTTGTTTGATGATACCTGCTTTTTGGAGAGCAATTTTTGAAATAGTGTCGCCCAGTCTTTCTGTGTGGTCAAAATCAATTGTCGTAATTACTTCTACAACCGGATTTAAGACATTTGTTGCGTCGTATTTTCCGCCTAGTCCGACTTCTACAACCGCATAGTCGACTTTTTTGATATAAAAATAATAAAATGCAGTCACTGTGAGCAATTCAAACTCTGTTAAATCTATATTGTGTTTTTTTGAAAAACTATCAATATCTGTCGTTAAGCGATTGAAAACGTATTTGGGGATATCGTCGTTGTTGATTTTTATTCTTTCTGTATAAGAAAAAAGATGTGGAGAAGTAAAAAGCCCCACTTTTTTGTCTGTATTTTTGAAATGTTCAATTAAAATGTCATTGATTATTTTGCAGGTTGAACCTTTTCCGTTCGTTCCTGCGACATGGATTGATTTAAAAGAGTTTTGAGGATTGTTTAAAAGTGCCAAAACTAATTTTACATTTTTTAAATCCAAATTTATACGAAATTTTTCGCATGATGTCAGTATTTGTTGTGCTTGGTTCATTTTTTTATAGCTTCATTAATCTGTTCAATAATTGCACTTGAGGCATTTAATTTTGACAATTTGTACGCATTATAGGACAATTCAGAAATTTTTTCTTTATCTTGAATTAAATCGATTAGCGTTTTAAACAATGTTTCTTCATTGCAGTCTTTGTCTTCTAGCATTATTGCAGCGTGCTTTTCAACTAGGCATTGAGCATTTTTCTTTTGGTGATTTTGGCTTGCAAAAGGATAAGGAATTAATATAGAAGGCAAAGAACAAGCACAAATCTCAGACAAACTCAACGAGCCTGCACGAGAAATCACAACGTCTGACGCTAAAAGCACTATGTACATTTTGTCAAAATATGGCTGCAAAAGAAGATTGTCGGGCAATTCTTCAAACTCATCTAAAATTATTTTTGTAACTTTGTCAAAATTCTTTTTCCCTGTTTGCCAAATTATTTTGTAACCTTTTTTGTTGCCAAATTCTCTTAATATCTTTAAAGACGCCTTGTTTATTGTTTTTGCACCTAAAGAACCGCCCATAATCATAATCGTAAAATCATCTTTTAAAGACAATTCACTTCTTGCTTCTGTTTTCGATATGGTTTTAAATTCTTGCCTTATGGGGTTTCCGTTTATTATTACATTTTTGTTTTCGATGTATTTTTGTGCATCAGAAAAAGCGAGTGAAACTGATTTTGCAAAGCGAGAAAAGAATCTCGTCACAATCCCCGGTTGAATATCGCAATCATGCAATACAAATGGAATATTCAAAAACACTGCACAAAACAATATCGGAGCACAAACATAACCCCCTGTTGCAAAAACCACACTCGGGCGATATCTTAAAACATACAAAAGTGCTTTTAAAGTTGCAAAAAACAACTCAATGCCCCAAAAAAGAAGCTTTAATGATGCATTTCTAGGCATTCCTTCGACATTGTATGACAAGAAATTGAAAGAATTTTGCTTTGCTATTTCAAATTCCAGATTTTTTTTGTTACCCAAATAAAAAATATTTTCGTTTTTTATGCCATTTTCTAAAAGTGCTTTTATTATTGCTGTAGCAGGATAAATATGACCGCCTGTGCCGCCTCCTGCAACAAAATAGATGTTTTCTTTCTTTTTATTCAACATAGTGTACTATCCTTTGAACTTTTTTCTTTGAAATATTAATCAATACACCAATCATACACAACGAAACGCACAAACTGGAGCCGCCATAACTGATAAATGGCAACGGAATACCCGTTGCAGGAACGAAAGAGCTTGCAACAGCCATATTTGTGAACGCTTGAAACCATATAGAAAATGTTATTCCGACAGCAAGAATTTTTCCAAACATGTCGGGGCATTTTTTTGCTATTCTAAAACCTCGATGTAACAATACACAAAACAAGCAAATCAAGAAAAAGCACCCGAAAAATCCAAATTCTTCGCCTATTATTGCAAAAATAAAATCTGTATGTCCTTCAGGAAGCCAAGCGAGTTTTTGTTTTGAATTTCCAAAACCAACCCCAAAAATTCCTCCGGAAGAAAATGCAACCAGTGACTGAATGATGTTGTACCCTGCTCCTAATGCGTCAGAAAAGGGATTTAGCCAAACTTTTATTCTTTGTAATTGGTAATCACGAATTGTAGAAACAACGCCCAAAAGCCCTACTGCACCTGTTCCTAAAATCAGTTTTAAAGAACCTCCCGCAACATAAAACATTGCGACAGAAGTGACCAAAAGCAGGATTATCATTGAAAGGTTGGGTTGTTTGTATATCAAAAGCAACATTAAACCGAATATAAAATAAAACGGGTATTTTTTTGAATCAATAATAGTACAGTTTCTTGAAAACAATGTTGCAAAATAAAGCACTACAGCAGGTTTTGCCAATTCTGAAGGCTGAAACTGCAAAGGCCCGATAACGAGCCAACGTTTTGCTTCGTTTACAGTGACACCCAAAGGTGAAAACTGCACCAACAAAAGAGTTACAAGCACTGTAATCGCTAAAGGAGAAGCCCAGTGTTTCAATCTTTTGTAATCAAATTTTGCAAAAAAACCTGCCCCAAAAATTCCAATCACAAGCCAAGCTACTTGTTTTATTACAAAAGATATAGGATTTTCGCCTTGTGCTATTGCTTTTGGTGCAGAAGCCGAAAACACTGCCATAATCCCAAAAACAACAATAAAAATCACAACAACAATCAAAATATTGTCTGCAGGAGTTTCGACGAATGATTTGTTTGTGCGAGTGTTGTAGGCTCTATTCTTTAGATAAGACATAATTTTTGAACGCTTCTCCTCTTTTTTCGTAGCTTTCAAACATATCAAAACTTGCACAAGCAGGCGACAACAGAACTACATCAGGTTTGTCTAATGATGCTATATCAATTGCTTCTTCCAGTGATTTTGAGTTTACTGTGTTGATATAGCCATGTTCAGACAATTCGTCACGAAATCTTTTCGTTGCTTCGCCTATTAAAATTACTTTTGAAATTTTTTCTTTTATATTGTCAATAAATTCTTCTAAAGAAGTCATTTTGTCCCTACCGCCTGCAATTAAAACGACTCTTTTGTTTTTGAAAGAGTTTATTGCAACGATACTAGCCTCAGGATTTGTTGCTTTAGAATCGTTGTAGTAATCTGTTCCATCCAGTGTTCTTACGTATTCCAGTCTGTGTTCTATAGGTTTAAAAGATTTTAGAGCTTTTTTGATTGTTTCTGTATCTAAACCTAAAATAATACCGGCTAATATAGCACACATTGCGTTTTGGACGTTGTGAGGTCCGATGATTTGCATTTCGTTTTTGTCGTTGATTTCTTCATTGTTGAAGATTATTTTTTCGTCTTTTAAAT
>CAKURN010000040.1 GCA_934675695.1 uncultured Candidatus Melainabacteria bacterium
ACCATAGACACCTTTATGAGAATTTTGATTTCTTTTTGGCAATAAATTAAGAATAATATCTTTTGTTAATACTTGAATGTCAGCACTTCGTTGTTGCATTGTTTCTCCTAACTAATTTCAACTCCAAATTGCCTAAATGCCTCATAAGCAACTATCGCAACAGAGTTTGATAAATTTAAACTTCTTGTTTCTTTTCTCATTGGTATAGTTAAACAAGAAGATGAGTGTTTATTTAAAATATCTTCAGGAATACCTCTAGTTTCCGGCCCAAAAACCAAAAAATCACCTTGTGAAAAAATTTTATCTGTGTATCTGTTTTTGGTTTTTGTAGTTAGATAATAAAAATTAGAATCTGTATTTTCTTCGATTAATTTATCAAGATTTTCAACATGTTCTATATCTAGTTTGTCCCAATAATCAAGCCCTGCACGTTTAAGGTGCTTTTCAGACAAACTAAACCCTAATCTTCCAACCAAATAAAGTTTTGCACCCAAACAAGCACAGAGTCTTGCGATATTACCTGTATTTTGCGGAATTTCCGGTTCATATAAAACAATATTTAAAAAATCTGATTTCATATTTTTGTTTTTCTATTTTTCTTCTATAAAAAATCTTTTTGATTCAACAATTACAGGCAAACCCCTCAAAACACAAAAAGCAACAGAAATAATTGCACAAATTTCGCCAACTTTTAAAATTATGTCTTGATTAGAATAAGAAATCGGCATATGACCCGCAATAAGGAAGAAAAACGCAACGGCTTTGCAAACCGCATAAGTAAAACGACAGAAGTTAGATGCTACAATGAATTTTGCGATTTTACCTTGCATCATTGTTGTTTTTCCAAAAGCAGTAAAGCCTTTTTCAAAAGCTAAAGTTCTTAATGAATCAGTGATTATACCACGACTGACTACAATCACAGGAATAGCGACATTTACCCAGCCTAAAGCACAAAATGTAATCCAAAAAACATTTTCAACGATTCTATCACCCATAATATCAAGCAAAGCACCCAATTTTGAAGAAATGTTAAATTTTCGAGCAACATAACCATCTAATCCATCAAACCACATCAAAATCGCAGTCAAAAACAATGCAACAATATAAGATATATTGCAATTTTTACAACAAATAAGAGCAACTACAACGAATACAAAAAATATTCTAGTTAATGTAATTATATTTGCTAAATTTTTCATTTTTACTCCTTATCAAGTTCGTTTTTTATTATATTTGCAACTTTTTGTGCACAATGTCCTTTATTTAAAAGAGATTTTGTGATTTTGCAGCCTTCTATAATTTTTGTTCTTTCAGCTTCATCATCTAAAACTTTATTTACATAAGAAGCGATTTTATTAGGTTCAGCATCGTACATCAAAAATTCTTTTACATAGTCTTTATTTGTAATTATATTTACAAGACAAGCTCTTTTTATATTTCTAACCAATAAATAAATTAAGTAGAAAAATAAAGGCCCACGATATGCAATCAGCATAGGAGTTTCATATATAGCAGCTTCTAGTGCTACTGTTCCTGATGCCAAAATCAAAAAATCACTATGTGCAAGTAATTTATGATTGTCGCCTTTTATTGTTTTGTATGAAGTTTTAAATGCGTTTTCCGGAAGACTATCTGCATAAGAAAACACAAATTGAACATCGCTTCTAGATTTTTCTATTAATTTTACAGCTTTTTGAAATATATTAAACAAAAATTTTATTTCAAACATTCGAGAACCACAAAAAACGCTAATTAATTTTTTGTTTTTATCAAGGTTATATTTTTCAAAAAATTCATCTCTGTTATTGCATTCAGGCAATTCAGAAACTATAGGGTGACCAACATAATCTACATCTATTCCGGCAAGTTTGTAAAATTGTTCTTCAAAAGGAAAAATAGTCAAAACTTTATCGATATTTTTTTTGATTGTATTAAGTCGATATTTTCTAGAAGCCCAGATTTGCGGAGGAATAAAGTAAAAAGTTTTAATGCCTAATTTTTTCAATCTTTTTGAGATTTGTAAATTAAATGCACCATAGTCAACCAACAAAACAAGGTCTGGTTTGAAATCATTTTTTAAATAGTCGATTATTTTTTTACCTAACAAAATATGGTCAAAAATCGTTTTTGGAGTAAGTCCCATTTTTCCCATTTTTTTGTGGTTAAAAAGGAGCTTAACACCTTCTTTTTCGAGATTTGATTCTCCGACAGCTTCTATTATTACATCATTGTTGTAGATTTTTTTTAGTTCTCTTACAACTTTTGATGCGTGATTATCTCCTGAATATTCGCCTGTAATAATAAAGATTTTTTTTGTCATATTAAAGAGCTACTATAATCATATTGTGTTTATTTGCGTATTTGACCATTTTGTCTTTTTCTGCAATTATAGTTTCGCCGCTTTCGAGAGCTAAAACATTTGCACCGTATTTTTTCATAATTTTTATTGTTTTATAGCCAACAGCAGGAATATCAAAACGTTTGTCTTGGGCTGGTTTTGCAACTTTAACTACCGTAGCGTTTTTGCCTCTAGCAAGTTTGCAACCACGTTTTATACATCTATCAGTGCCTTCAATTGCTTCTATTGCCATAATCATTCTATCTTTCATAACAACAGACTGACCAATGTCTAATCCGCCCATTTGCTTTGCAATTTTAAAACCGTATTCAATGTTGGCATTTTGAGCTTCATTTGGAGCTAGTTTTGTCAAAACACCTTTTTGAATCATAAGATTTTTTATAAATATAGTTTGGTCAAGAATTGTTATTCCTATGTTTTCCATTTGTTCAACAATTTTTAACATAATAGCGTCGTCGTTTAATTTTTTCATCGATTTCAAAAGCTGAATAGCTGTTTTTTCGAGTTTGGGACGCTTGATTAACATTGTTTTTGAAACTTTTCCCAAGAAAGTCAATTGTTTAATACCTTCATCAATTAAAAATTTCTTTATAGAATCGACTTGTCCGGGGCCAAAAGACACAACTTTATCTGCTTACTTTTTGAGTTCTTTAACATTATCAGAAGATAATGATATACAAACGACTTCAAAACCGTTTGATTTAGCACTTTTTACCATTTCAACCGGTAATTGACCATCACCTGCTACAAGACACTGTTTATGTTCTAGAATAATATTTTCGCTCATTTATAGTTTGAACTCCATTTCGTTGTCATCTTTGTTATTTGAATTTTGTTCTATATTTGTTTTTACTTTTCCAACAGCCTCAAAAGATTTTGGTTCCATAATCATCGTAATTTTGTCTGCTTCAACAGAATTTACACCTTTTTCAACGATTTTTGAACGACCTAAGAAAATGATTTTTTGAGGTTTGTTTGTTTTAGAATTTATAAACATAATCGCTTTTGGACCATCAGCAACATAGTCGGCGTATTTTATATGAACGGCACCTGTTGCCATCATTGTGTTGTCTTTACGATTGTATTGTTGATTTCTTGCATTAATAATTACCCTATCTCCATTTTCAAAAGTAACATCAGAAAGAGTATTTCCTGAAACAATTATATCTTGTCTGAGCTTTGAATACTGGATATTATCGCCTTTTATGATACTTTTATCTTGTTTTATAGTTGCTTTTGAAGATAATTTTAGATTTTTTACGTCACCCGCTTTATCTAAAAGAGCATAAGCTTTATCAGAAGTTGCTGTCATATCTTCATAGTTTATAACAACATTACCAAGTGCTGTCATCAAATTTGTATTTGTATCATATTCTTGCGTGTCTGCAGTTATGATAATCAAAGGTTTTTTGTCTTGCAGAACATTTGTTTGTGCATTTCCTTGAGCGGTAATTATTTTGTTTATTAAAGAAACTTTTATGATGTCAGCTTTTACTTCATGCTTTTTATTGTCTTTTATTTGTTGAGCATAAGGTTTGTCAAAAAAAGTTGCAAGAGAAGGTTTTTTTGTTTCAGGTTCAATATCTAAATCAGCTCTAGGGGATTGAACAACGACATCTCCGACTTTTACTTTGACATCACCTGTAAAGTAGCCTTTGTTTTTGTCCATTTGAATTTCTTGTTTTTGAGATTCAATTTGTATAGCAAAAACACTACCCGTTAAAAGTGCTACACAAAAAAACGCTATTAAATTTTTATAATTAAATCTCATCATACTCCTTAATCTACCACAAAATTAAAAGTTTGCGAATTTTTTCTTTTCATCTTCGTCACCAAAAATTTCAGTCTTTGTTTTTCCAATAACTTTGAAATTAGTCAAAGTCGAATCAAAAACAGCATTTTGGGCTTTTGTGATAATTTTTTGTTCTTGTATAAACTGAATATTTCCATTAGCAATAATGTCACTGTCTTGACCTTGCCAAACTACTTTGTCTGCATACAACTGTGAACCGTCTTTTCCAACAAAAAGATTGTCGCCATTAAGCACAACTTGTTTCGTTTTTTCGTCATAGTTGCCTTTTTTTGATTTGAAACTTACAACAACATTAGAATCTTTATCGTAAAAATTTCCTATAACATCATTTAGTTGAATAGCATTGTGTTCAGAATTATATTCACCTGTTTTTGCATAAAATTCCCAGTATTTTTTTTCTTCTCTGGTTTCTGTCACAATGATATTTTTTACTATTGCATGTTGGTTTTTCATTTCATCATCTGAGTTGATTTTTCTAACGGTTCTAGTAATAAACCATGACCAAATCAATCCCCAAACCAGAACAACCATAATAACCAAAAAAAGTATTTTTATTACTAATTTTTTATTCATACAATAATAATAGCATAAATGAAGCTTTAGTAGTTTTTTATTAAAATTTATAAACTTAATTTAACAAATGTTCTTTTATTACTTTTGAAACATAGGTAAAATCGTCTTTTGTACCTATGTTTTTTCCTGTTTTTGCTTTTGAATACATTAAATAAGGAACTTGTTCACGAGTGTGATCAGTGCCTTTAAATGTAGGATCACAGCCATGGTCTGCTGTAATTATCAAAATATCTTCATCTGTCATATTTTCTATAAATTTAGGCAAATAAGAATCTATTTCTTCTATTGCTTTTTTGTAGCCGAAACTGTCACGACGATGTCCATACAACATATCAGTATCAACAAGATTTGTAAATATAAAATCACAATCAGAAGTTTTGATTGCAACAAGAGTTTTGTTTAAACCATCAGTATTGCCTTTTGTAAGGATTTTTTCAGTTATACCTGAACCTACAAAAATATCAAATATTTTTCCAATACCTAAAACTTTTTTCCCATTTTTTTCAAGTACATTTAAAACAGTATCTCTAGGTGGAACAACAGAATAATCATGTCTTAAACCGCCGATTCTGGTTGGTTTTCCATCTATTATTCTATAGGGTCTTGCAATTACTCTAGATATTCCACAGTTATATTCATCTAAGATTTCTCTTGCTATTTTTGACCATTCGTATAAAGTTTCAACAGGTATCAAATCGATATCAAGAGCGATTTGAAAAACGCTATCAGCAGAAGTATAAATAATAGGAAATTTTGTTTTTTGGTGTTCAGAATTTAATTCTTCAATTATTTTTGTACCGGAAGCTGGGTAATTTCCTAAAATACCTTTACAAGAAGTTCTTTTTATAAATTCGTTTATTATATTTTCATCAAATTTTTTGTAAGTTTTAAAAGGATTTTCAAGCACCAATCCCATAAGTTCCCAATGACCTGTAGTTGTATCTTTTCCTTTTGATTTCATTTTCAAAATTCCAAAATCAGCACTAGGATTTTCGACTTTTTTTACACCTTTTATATCAACAATATTACCCAACCCCATTTTTTCAAAATTAGGTGCATTAAGCCCCCCTGTTGCATTAGCTAAATTAGAGATAGTGTTGCATGTTAAATCATCTCCATAATCTTTAGCATCAGCCAAAGCACCACAGCCCATAGAATCTATAACAATCATTATTGCTCTTTTTTTCATAAAAATCTCCTTGAATTAAATTTTTTATTCAATCACATTAACAATACTATCTAAATACTTTAAATGCCAGTCTTGAATTGTTTCGCCGGCATACAAAACACCGATTCCCGGGGGATAAGGTAACACCATATCTTTTGAAATACTATGCAAAACTTCTTCTTTTGGCTTTTGTACACTTTTACAAGCAAAAGCCTGCCAAGGGTTTAGTTTTTTATTTGGGTGAGGTTGAAAATCAATTTTTTCATATTCAAAGTTTTTTTCTGTTGGTACATTTTGTAGTGCTGATTTGAGTTTGTTTAATTTAGATTTTGTTGTACCAATTCCCGTTAAATAAAGACAACATGTTTGATTATTTAGTTCATCTTCTATTTTGTATTTTCCAAAAAGAAATTCAGACAATTTGTCCCCTGAAATACCTTTTTTTCTAAGTAAAATTTTTGTTACATCGTGATTAGTTTCAAAAAATTCTACATTAAACTTCAATAATTCTTGTTTAAATTTTGAAATATTAAGTATTAATTTTTCGATTTCATTTTTTCCTTTTTTAGAATTTAGATATCTGATACATTGTTCAATGTTTTTCAATAGAGGATAAGACGGAGAAGTTGTATGAAACAAATTTAAGCTTTTTTGAAAATCTGAAATATTTATATTTCTGATATTTGAATTTACATGTAAAAGTGCTGTTTGATTAAGGGCAGCAGCGGTTTTATGTAGAGAATTAATAGAAACATCAGCACCCTGTTCTATAGCGGTTTTAGGCAATTTTGAAGAAAAATTGTACAAAGCCCCATGGGCTTCATCAACTATTAAATATGTGTTATTTTGTCTACATATTTCAGAAATAGCCGCTATATCAGAATTTATCCCTTCGTAAGTCGGGCTTGTCATAATAAAAACCTTATAGTCATTTAATTTCAATGTTGAATCGAGTTTTTTTAAATCAATATGAGTATAAATCCCCCAATCTTCATCAACATCAGGCATTAGCCAATCAACATCAGCACATGTAAGCACTAAACCACTAAAAACAGACTTGTGGCAATTTCTGGCAACAAGAACTTTGTCATTAGGATTTATCAATGTTTTCATAGAAGCCAAAAGTGCCGTCGTTGCACCTTGTGTTACAAAAAATGTTTGGCCTGTTTTAAATACATTTGATACGAATGCTTGTGCTTTTAAAATATCTTTTGTTGGGTTTGACAAATTATCATAGCCATCAAACTCTGATACATCATCTTTGTAAAAATTTTTGTATTCAGTTGAAAAATAGGGTTTTTGATTGTGCGATGGTGTTGTAAAAATAATTCTATTTAATTTCTTTTTCAAAAGTTGTATTATACTCATAATTTCTCCTATTAAAATTTTAAATAAAAAACAAACATAAAGAATTGAATATTTATATGATTTTTGTAATAAAAATATACATTGCAACTAAATAACTGGTTAATTGATATTTTTATACTAGAATGTAAATACACCGGGTCGGAATTAAAAACCTTACCGGTGTTATATAATATAAATTAAGGAGAAAAGTATGGCACTTAAAAACTTTTTGTTCACATCGGAATCAGTTACAGAAGGGCATCCAGATAAAGTTTGCGATCAAATTTCAGATGCAATTTTAGATGAATTTTTGTCAAAAGATCCCAAATCAAGAGTAGCTGCAGAAACAACGGTAACAACCGGTATGGCTCTCGTATGCGGAGAAATAACTTCAAACTGTTATGTAGATATTCCATCAGTCGTTAGAAATACAATCAAATCTATCGGCTACAATGGAGAAGAAGGCGGCGGTTTTGATTACAAAACTTGTGCAGTTTTGACTTCAATAGATGAACAATCTGTTGATATAGCTTCAGGTGTAAATAAAGCACTTGAAACAAGAAGCAGCAATGCAGAAACTTCAACAGAAGAAACACTTGATATAGGTGCAGGCGACCAAGGTATCATGTTTGGTTATGCATGTAATGAAACTAAAGAACTAATGCCTTTACCTATCGCATTAGCACACAAATTGGCATTTAGATTGGCCGAAATAAGAAAACAAAAACTTGTTGATTATTTAAGACCAGATGGAAAAAGCCAAGTTACAGTTGAATATGTTGATGGAAAACCAAAAAGAATCGATACAATCGTAATTTCTACTCAACATGACCCAATTATCAATGGAAATAGCGACAACAAACGCATTCAAGAAATAATTGAAAAAGACATAATTAATCTTGTTATTAAACCTGTTTTTGAAGAATACGAAATCAAACCTGATGAAACAACAAAATACTTGATCAACCCATCAGGAAGATTCGTAATAGGTGGTCCACAAGGAGATGCAGGCTTGACAGGAAGAAAAATCATCGTTGACACGTATGGTGGTTACGCTCGTCATGGCGGCGGTGCTTTTTCCGGAAAAGACCCAACCAAAGTAGACAGATCAGCAGCTTATGCAGCTAGATGGGTTGCAAAAAACATTGTAAAAGCAGGACTTGCTGAAAAATGCGAAATCGAACTTGCTTATGCAATTGGAAAATCAAAACCCGTTTCTGTATTGGTTGATACTTTTGACACAGGGAAAATTTCTGATGAAAATTTAGCAAAAATAGTTTCAGAAACATTTGACCTTCGTCCTGCAGCTATCATAAAACAATTTGATTTAAGAAATTTACCTGCTAAAAACAATGGCAAATTCTATCAAAAACTTGCCGCATACGGACATGTCGGCAGAGAAGATTTTTATGTACCTTGGGAAGATACAACTCTTGCTGACGAATTAGCAAAAGAAGCTAAAAATTACCAATAGATACAAATTCAAAAGGTGCAAAGAAATTTTGCACCTTTTATTTAAAAATGATACAATAAAGAAAAATATGAAAAGACACAACAAAACAGCGACAATTGCAGATTTATTAGACGGTTCAGTTTTTGGAAACGTGAATATCAAAAACAAAATGAACAACGTAATAAAACACTCTACAATTTTTTCTTTTTGGAACAATATTGTAGGAATAAAGTTTGCACGCCACACAAAACCATACGCTATAAAAGCAAACAAACTTTATGTCAGCGTAAAAAGTCCTGCAATAGCTCAAGAACTTAGTTTATACAAACTTAAAATACTCAAAAAAGTCAATTCTTATTCTATGCCATTAAATATGGAAATAAAAGATGTAATTTTTAACTACAAAAATTACTCTATGGCAGTTCCCGAAACACTTACACAAAACGAAGATAAACCAATTGAATTAGACAAAAACAAGATTGATAGCGTTTCTTTAGATGAAAAAACTAAAGAAGAATTTAAAAACAAAATCGAAAAATTGAAATTTTTGAATGATTCACAAAAAACCACACTTTTGTCTAAACTTTTAGATGCAAAAAAGGCTCAAATAATTCAAAATAGAAATAATTCAAGCCTTTAAAATAAATTTCTTAATTAAATTTAATCTACTATTGCACCTTTTGGAACAACTGTAATACCACCGGATGAAACATAAAAACCACGTTTTAAGTCATCTTCTTTAATGAAGCCGATTTCCGTATAAGGCGGGATTTCTACGTTTTTGTCAATTATTG
>CAKURN010000041.1 GCA_934675695.1 uncultured Candidatus Melainabacteria bacterium
GATTTTTGTTTTATTTTTTATTTTTTTCTTGAATTTTTTTTGACATTTTTTGAAACTGTCTTTTAAGAGCCTAATTGAACCGACGCCATCTTCTATTTGCAAAAAATCTCCATAATATTTTTTTTCAGGCACTTCAATACCTGCCAAAACAAAAAACTCATCTGAAGCCATTGCTATTTGTTTTTTTATGTCTTTATTAAAATCTTCTACAATTTTTATTGTTTCGGTTGCAATTTTTTTGTCTACTTTTTTAAATTCTTCTTGTCTAAATTTTGAAATCCCAACAGGAACTATTGCAACAGATTTTAAAATTGATTTAAATGGTTTTAAATCTTCCAGGGTTCTTTTTAGTTCTTTTCCATCGTTGTAATTTGGGCAAAGAACAATTTGAGCATGGAGCATTGTTTTTATTTTTTTGAAACGCTTTAATTGTTCGATTATGTTTTTTGCGTTTTTATTTCTAGTCATTTTGTATCTTAGTTCAGGGTTGGTTGTGTGAATAGAAACAAAAAGCGGCGAAATGTGGTATTGTTCTATTCTTTGCCAATCTTCTTCTTTGAAATTGGTCAATGTGACGTAAGTACCTTGAATATAAGACAATCTCCAATCGTCATCTTTTATGTAGAGTGATTTTCTAAGCCCTTTTGGTTGTTGGTCAACAAAGCAAAAAATACAGTGATTTTGACATCTTTTTATGTTGTCAAAAACGGCACTCGAAAAAGTAATGCCCAAATCTTCGTCGAAATCTTTTTCTATTTCGTATTCCTCAAGCTCATTGTTTTCGTGTTCAATGAGCAAATTAATTTCTTCGTCGTTAATTAAGTAACTGTATTCAATAACATCTTTTGGAAAAGTTGAATTAACAGACAATATCTTATCGCCTTTTTTTATGCCCAGCTCGTCTGCTATTGAATTTTTTTCTACTTCTTCAACAAGAATTAAATTTTTACATTTCATAGAAGTTTTATTAGACTTTCTATTTCAGTCATTGTTATTTTGATTGTAAGTTTTTGAAGTTCATTTAAAGAGACATATTCGTTACTTGTGCCTTTTTCAATTTTTATTTTGAGTATTTCAAGAACTGATATCAAATTTTCTTTAAATTCTACTATTTCATTGACGCTCAAAAAGTCACTACAGTATATTGCAATTTTTGCTGTATTAATTACGTGATAGGGGTTTGGCTCTTTTAGTGTCAAAAGTTGTTCTGTGAGGTGTTTTTTGCCTGTTGGGGTAATGGAATATGTTTTTGACAACATTCCGCCTTTTGTCATGTTTTCTTCATAACTAACACAGCCCAGTTTTTCTAGGCGTTTTAGAGCGGGGCTAATTGTGCCTGTGCTGGATTTTAGGTATGCAAAAAAATACTCATCGATTATTTTTGACAATCTGTATATTGTCGCATCGTATTTGCTTAAAATATATAATATTACAATTTCTATCATATTTTTATATTAACATAACTTTTGATATATTAAAAATATGTTATATAGTTATATCAAAAAAAATCCGAATATCTTGATTGTTGTTGTTTTTGTTGTTTTAACTTTTTTTACTGCAATAAATAGAGTTCCTTTTTTTGATGAAGCCCACAGTTTCTTTATTTCGGGATTAAAATTTAAAGAAATTTTATATTTAACAAGAATAGAAGGTCACCCTATTTTGTGGTATTTGATTTTAAAACCTTTTTCTTGTATAAAATTCTATCCTTATTTAATGCTTGTTGCGAGCTTTTTTATTTCTTTTGTTATGGTTTTGTTTTTTTGGTTTAAATCACCTTTTAATACAATAGAAAAAACACTTTTTCTTTTTTCTTATCCTGTTTTTTCTTATTTTGCAATTGTTGCAAGGCCATACGGGTTTACTATATTGTTGATGTTTTTGTGTAGTTATTTTTTGAACAAAAATCGCCCGATATTGTATTCTTTTTTGTTGTTTTTTTTAATGAACACGACTGTAATTGGCATGATTAGTGCTTTTTGCTTTTTTGTTTTATTTCTTTATAAAATTATTAAAGAAAAAAATATAAAAAAACAAGACATTTTTGGCATTTTTTCTATATTTTTGCTAACGGTTTTGTTTTTTGTTGTTCAGTTTTCTTTTGTTAAAAATCCTGACATATTAAACAAAAATATTCTTGTATACGAATTTTTGAGAGAACTTTTTTCTTATGTTTTTTACCCTTTTTTAAATTTTCATTCTGAAATATTGTCTAAAATTTTGTTCAAATGTTGTGTTTTTTGTTTGTTTTGGATGAGTTTGGTTGTATTTTTTAAAAAATCAAAAATTTCTTTGGTTTATTTTTTGTTGAGCAGTTTTTTGCTTACATTTTTGTTTTGCAAAATATACATTGGTGTTAGTTGGCATTATTATTTTTATTTTATTAATTATGTGGTTGCTTTTTGGTTAGGTTATGAAAAAATTAAAGAAATTAAAATTTTGAAGATATTTTTCATTGTCGTTTTGTTTTTGCTTTTAAATCCTTATTCGATTTTGAAAGATGGAAAAGTCTATGTTTTAAACACTTCAAAATATCCAAAAATCGTGAAAGATATTTTGGAATTTGATAAAAACAATGAAAAAAAATACTTCTGCTTTGATTTTTATACGCCTGTAGTTGGGGTTTTACCGTATTTAAAAAAACAAAACATAAATGTATACGATATGAAAGGTTTTGAAAGAAGCAGTTTTGAAGCTTTAAAAATGACTTTTGAATTGAAAAGAATTCCTTTAGAACCTGATGATTTTGTGAAAAATTTGGATAAAAACAAAAAAAATTATCTTATAGCTTCGATGCTCAAGGCAGAATATCCTAAAGTCCGTTATTACAAAGGTGAACATTGTACAATGAAATTTTCTTTAAAATTTGAAGACAAAAGAAATGAATTTGCAATTTATGAAATAGGAGCATATTGCAGTGAAAAATAAAAAAATCGCCCTTGTTTTTACGTTTGTGTATTTGGTTTTGTGTTTGTTTTTGGATTTTAATCATATTCCTTTTTGGGACGAAGCTAGAGCGTGGCTTATTTCTCAAAATTGCAATTTAGTAGAGTATCTTGATTTAATGAAATTAGAATGCCACATGTTTATTTGGAATTTGATTATTTTTCCTTTTGCAAAATTGAATTTATTTTATCCTTATTCTATGCAAATAACAAACACTCTGATTTCTACTTTTGCTATATATATTTTGTGGAAAAAAGCCCCTTTTTCAAAAATAGAAAAATTTTTAATAACTTTTTCTGTACCTTTTTTGTTTTTGTGGGGTGTTATTGCAAGATGCTACAGCATAGGGATTTTGTTCATATTTTTAGCTTTAACTTATTATAAAATAAGATTTAAAAAGCCTTTTTGTTATCTTTTGTTTTTGTGCCTTGCAATGAATACTTCTGTAATGGCATTTATTGGGGCGTTTTATTTGAGTATAATATTTTTGTTTGAATCATTAAAAACAAAAAATTTTAAAAAACTTTTGCTTGTTTTTATATTGAATATCTTGATTGTGATGATTCAAGTGTTTGAACCTAATTCAGATTTTTTGAAACAAACGCCCGAGATGGCTTTTTTGAGAGATTTTTTTGGCTATATTTTGTGTCCTGTATTTTTTATTCCGCAATATCCTATTCAATCAATTTTGATGAGCGTATTAAGAATAGCAGCCGATATATGTGCTATAGTGTTTGGTGTTTTCACTTTTAAAAACAATAAAAAAGTTCTTCTGTTTCTGCTATTTAGTTATTTTTCAATGATTGTATTGTTTGCTGTATTTTATAGCGGAAATTTTTGGCATTATTTTTATTTTTACTTTTATTTTATTGTTGCTTTTTGGATTTTGCGACGTGAAAACAAAATTCCAAAAATTCTTAATATATTGTTTTTTGTGATTTTAGCTTGTTTTATGTTTAAAGGAAGCTTGTTTATAGATTCAAAAATGACAACAATAAACAATTCGACTTCAAAACAAATTGCAATAGAAATTTTAAAAAATGAAAAATTAAAAAATGCAAAATTATTCTGTCTAGACCCTTGGTCAGATATTGCTCCGAGTGCCTTGCCGTATTTGAAAAACAAAGTAAAAATCTATGACATATTTAATCAAGACAGATTTTCATACGAAAGTATGCGAAGCCACATAAAATTCAATACTGAATTGTTAAATCCTGATGAATTTTATAAATATATTGATGAAAACTCGATTTTGCTCACAACGACAGCTTTTACACGCCACGAAGTGAAAAATCCGCTTAGAAAATTTGATGAAAAAACAGGCGAGATTGATTTTGTTGGAAAAAACTACACTGTTCGATTTATCCCTTTAGAAGCTCATACGGAAATTTGTCTTTGGATATATTCAATAAAATACAGAAAAAATGACAACAAAACTTTTTCAAGATAAAATAAATTATGCAAAAAGGAAAATAAAATGTCTGAATTAAATGAAAAAGAAATAATAGAAACAATAAAAAACAACAACCTAAAACACATTGCAATAATAATGGACGGCAATCGCCGTTGGGCAAAAGAAAGATTTCTTCCTTCTATGATGGGGCATAAAAAAGGCGTCGAAGCTCTCAAAAAAACAACTAGAGCTTGTGATGATTTGGGTATAAAATATCTCACTTTGTATGCGTTTTCTACAGAAAATTGGAACAGAAAAAAAGAAGAAGTTGATTTTTTAATGGATTTGTTGGCATCAACTTTGATTGCTGAATTAGATGAATTAAACAAAAACAACGTAAAAATGAATTTTATTGGAAATTTGTCCCAATTGAATCAAAATTTGCAAAATATAATTGAAAAATCAAAAGAAAAAACAAAAGACAATACAGGCGTAGTGCTTACTGTTGCAATAAATTACGGTTCTAGAGATGAAATTGTTTATGCTATAAAAAACATCATAAAGTCAGGAATTTCTGTTGATGAAATTACAGAAGAAACAGTTTCAAAAAATTTATATACAAACAATCTTCCCGATCCTGATTTGTTAATTAGAACAAGTGGCGAAAAAAGAATAAGTAACTACCTATTGTGGCAAATTGCATACAGTGAATTGTATGTTACAGATGTTTTTTGGCCCGATTTTGATAAAAAACAACTAATGATTGCAGTTGATGAATTTAACAAAAGACAAAGAAGATGGGGAAAATAAATGCTAAAAATTACACTTGCTACTTCAAATCCACATAAAGTCGAAGAAATAAACCTTATTGCAAAAGATTTTGATGTTGAATTTATTTTGCCAAAAAAAGAATTTAACCCAATAGAAGATGGTGACGATTTTTTGTCTAATGCATTTTGTAAAGCAAAAGAAGCGGCTTTGTTAGGCGGAAGTGAACTGTTTTTGGCTGATGATTCGGGACTTTGTGTTGAAGCATTAAATGGAGAGCCTGGAATTTATTCTGCCAGATATGAAGCAACTCCTAAAAAACGCATTGAAAAATTACTATCTAATATGAAAGGCAAACAAAATAGAAATGCAAAGTTTGTCTGTGCAATGGTTTTAGTAGATAAAAATTCAAACATTGTATACAAAACCCAACAAGAATGTCTAGGTTCAATTTTGGAAGAAGAAAAAGGAGAAGGCGGTTTTGGCTATGATCCTATATTTTTTGTAAATGAAAAACAAAAAGGTATGGCACAATTGTCAAAAGAAGAAAAAGCTTCTGTTTCTCATAGGTCAAAATCTCTAAACAAAGTATTAAATTGGCTAAAAAATGAATACAAAAACTAAAGTATCTGCTATTATGGTAATTTTATTTTCTGTAATAACTCTTTTTATTACATTAAATAGGACTCCTTTTTGGGACGAAACCCATGCGTTTGAGATTTCTAGATTGAATTTTTTTCAAATTTTATATTTAACAAGAATCGAAGGGCATAATATACTTTGGTATTTGATTATAAAACCTTTTTCGTCTTTAAAACTTTATCCTTATTCGATGTTGATTATTAATTGGCTGTTTATGGTTTTAGGTGTTTTTGTTTTGTGGAAAAAAGCACCTTTGGATATGATATCTAAAATATTAATCACATTTTCTACTCCTTTTTTACTTTATTTTGCACCTGTCGCAAGATGTTATGCTATTGGGATTTTGTTTTTGTTTTTGATTTGTGCAAATTTTAAATCAAGATACAAAAAAACCATATTTTTTTCTATTTTGCTTCTTGTTTGTTCAAATACGAGTATAATGACTTTAATTCCTTGTTTTTATTTGTGGATAATGTATCTGTTTCAATTATTTAAAAAGAAAACAAAAAAATTCAAAATTTCTTTTGCGATTTTTGTTTTAAATATAGTTTTGCTTTTGATACAGTTTGTAGGTGTTTTAAAACCCTATAACAGCAATAGTGACCATCACAATTTTGTTTCAATGTTGGCTCATTTTCTTATTTTTCCAAAAGCTGATTATTTTCATATGACAATTTTTCATATTTGTGTTTTTGTGTTGTTTTATTATTCGATTTTTTACTTTTTCAAAAAATCAAAAATTATTTTATACTTGTTTTTAGCTTCTTATTTATCGTTAACTTTTTTATTTTGTTTTGTTTATGGGGCTAGTTTTTGGAATCATTATTTTTATTATGTTTATTTTGTTTTCTTGTATTGGCTTTTTTATAGACAAATTTCTTCAGACAAAATTCTTAAATGTTTAAGTTTGAGCGTATTTATATTTTGTTGTTTTCCTTGGTTTATTTTTGAAGATGGTGAAATTCCTATGGTGTATAGCTCAAACAGTAAAGAAATAGCAAAAATAATTTCAAACGATATCGATAAAACAAATGCTGTTTTTTATTGTTTGGATTGGTGGTCAGATATTTCTCCTGCCAGTGATTTGTATTTTAAAAAAAATGATATCACGATTTTTGATGTATTTCACAACGATAGAACGAGTTTTGAGAGTATAAAGCAAATTTTTTATTATAGGATTATGCCTCTAAATATAGAAGAATTTTACAATTCTTTAGACAAAACAAAAAAGAACTATATTATTACAGATGGCACGTTTTTTAAAATGGATAAAACAAAAACAAAATCAGACTATTATTTTAAAGATATTTTGGTAAAAAAAGAATTGAAATTTGGGGTTTTTGAAATTGTTAAAAAGTGATTTTTTGTGATAATATTTTTCTATGGAATTAAACCCCGTTGTAATATCTGTTATATCTTTATGTGTTTTATGTTTGCTTAAAATTAATGTTTTGTTTTCATTAATGATTAGTGCAATCATAGCAGGTCTGCTTTCTAATATGACTGTGCCAAAGATTATGGATTTGTTTGTTTCGGGCATGGGACAAAATTCTGAAACAGCACTCAGTTATATTCTTCTTGGAACATTGGCTGCCAGTATGACGCATACGGGGCTTACTGAGATTTTGTCGATAAAAATTTCTCAAATAATAAAAGATAACAAATATCTGCTTTTAGGGATTTTGACGATTATTTCTATAATGTCACAAAACCTTATTCCTGTTCATATTGCATTTATTCCAATCTTAATTCCACCACTGATTTGTATAATGAATAGGTTGAAATTAGATAGACGTGCCGTTGCTTGTGTTTTGGTTTTTGGTTTAAAAGCACCATACATTGCAATACCGGCGGGTTTTGGTCTTATTTTTCAGGGATTAATTGCAGATAATTTGACCCAAAATGGTCTACAAGTCCAAAAAATGAATGTTTGGCACTACAATTGGATTTTGGGTTTTGCGATGTTTCTTGCTCTTTTGATTGCTGTTTTTATAACATATCGAAAACCTAGAATATACAAAGAAGAAGATAATAATAAAGAATGTCTTGAAAACAAAAATTTAAAACTCACAAAACAACACTATATTACGTTAATTGGTGCTTTTGCAACGTTAGTTGTTCAACTTATTAGCGGTTCGCTTCCTTTGGGGGCATTGATTGGATTAGGGATTATATTTGGTTTTAGGGCTATTTCTCACAAAAATATGGATTTTTTAATCAACGAAGGTGTTGGCTTGATGGGGTATATTTCTTTTGTAATGCTTGTTTGTGCAGGATATGCTCTTGTTATTCAAAACACTGGTGGGATAGATAGTTTGTTAAATTCCATGCTTCCTTATATCGAAAATAGTAAGATTCTATCTACTATTGTTATGCTTTTAATTGGTTTGTTGATTACGATGGGTATAGGTTCGTCTTTTGGTACTATTCCGATTTTGGCAGTTTTATTTGTGCCATTGTGTTTAAAAATAGGTTTGTCTACTCCATCAACAATTATTGTTTTATCGGCAGCAGCTGCATTGGGTGATGCCGGTTCTCCGGCTTCTGAAACAACATTAGGCCCAACTGCAGGATTAAATACCGATAAACAACATGATCATATAAAAGATACTTGTATTCCAACGTTTTTCCACTTTAATAGTGCATTAATTATTGCAACCATAATTGCTGTTTTGATTTTTGGCTAGAATAACCTTTCTATATTAAAAACATACCCTTCGGGTTTGTTATTGTAGATTGTAAATATCAAAGAAGATATACAGAGAATAAAAGATATTGTAAAACAGATAGCTATTATTTTTTCTTTTTTAGTCATTTTAATTTTATTTCCTTAATCATTCAAAGATTTTTCAAGCCAAGTATCGGCTCTTTTTCCTGTTAAAATCTTTCCATCAGCCCTAATTCCATACCCAAAAGGACAAATGTCTTTTATATCGTCACAATTTTCACTTCCGCCTGATGGGATTCCATCAACATCAATACAAAAAGTTTTGTAGGCATTATCCATTCCGTTTTGGTCTTCGTAGCGATAGCGTTTTCGCCAACTTTCTTTTCCAAAACAACGATATTGCCCCATAATTCCAGATTCTTCATAAGTTAACCCGGGGCAAGCTGAACCGAATTTTGCATAAAGAGTTGCTATTTCATAATAAACAACATTATCTGTTGTTTTTATTTCTTCTCCTTCTTCGGTGTGTTCTTTGCAGGCTTTATCTAATAATTCTTTTGTTTCATTGATTTCTTTTTGAGTGACCGTTGTTCTTACTGTATCCCATTTATGTATAGGATTTTCAATGTTAGTTAACTGAGCACCTCCACCTAATGCTCCTATTCCTATTGCAAAACCATATTCAGCTATTGCATCAGTAAACTCCGTACTCTTTGCACAGTTGTTTTTAGCTGAAACTAAGTCAGTGAAAGTATTGCAGAAATATAAGCCTGTCATAGAAACATCATCTCCGATATAATCCCCTGCAATTTGGGTTCCATCTGCTTTTATCCCTAAATCTCCATCTTTGTAGTAGTTGTCTGATGTTGTCATTGTTGAAATAACTTGATATAAGGTATTGTGGGCTTTTTTAAATTTCATCACACTTTCATTGGGTTTTGAATTTATTGCAACAGGAATGATGACAGCTGTAATAATTCCAATAACTGTTAA
>CAKURN010000042.1 GCA_934675695.1 uncultured Candidatus Melainabacteria bacterium
AGTTGCATCTGAAGTTTGTTCTACTTTTCTGCAGTCAGATTTTTTGACTGATACAATATCAGAAAAAGTCTTGCAAAAATATGTTGCATCAACATCGCTTCCATCTGGTTTTGTTCCTAAATCTCCATTTAGATAGTATTTATCCGAATTTGTCATAGTAGAAATGACATTATATAATGTTTCGTTTGCTTTTTTAAATTTCATTACATTTTCATCAGGTTTAGAATTAACCGCAACAGGAATAATAACCGCTGTGATTATTCCAATTACAGTTAGAGTTATCATAACTTCTGCTAGAGTGAATGCTTTTTTAGAATGCAGCATTTTATTTCCTTTGACAGTAAATATATTACCATGTCAATATACTATACTTCTAAAAAATATACAATCGTCTGTTAAATTTAACTAATCGTACTTTAAAATATTTTTATGGATAATTCAAAATTAATAAAAATTATTGCCGACAATATCAGATTTGAACGTTTTAAAAACAATTACACACAAGAATACTTAGCAGAAAAAGCAGGAATAACGCAAAAATACCTTAGCCTCATCGAATCCGCAAAAGTCAACCCGAGCGTCGGTATTGTTTTTAATATCGGAAAAGCTCTCGATATGGATATGAATAGTATTTGCAAAGACAACGATTTGAATTTAAAATAATATTATATGAATAAAGAAAGGCAGCTCCTATTTTAAAAGAAGAATTAATAGAAATCTTATCTGACGAAACAAAAGACGAGTGGTTGTTTAAATACGCAGACAAAGTAAGAAAAGACCATGTAGGTGATGAAGTCCATTTGAGGGGATTAATCGAGTTTTCTAATATTTGCAAAAGACAATGCAAATACTGCGGACTTCGTTCAGAAAACCAAAATATTGAACGATACAGGATAATGAAGAATGAAATTCTTTTTTTCGCAAAAGATGCTCATAGAATGGGCTACAGAACTGTTGTTTTACAAAGCGGCGAAGATGACTATTACAACATTGATAGAATGTGCGAAATTATAAAAGAAATAAAAAACTTAGATATTGCTCTAACTTTGAGTATCGGTGAAAAAAGTTATGACGAATACAAAGAATATAAAAAAGCAGGCGTTGACAGATATCTATTGAGAATAGAAACAACTGATGAAAAATTGTACTCTGATTTACACCCAAATATGTCATTAGACCATAGAAAACAATGTCTGTATGATTTAAAGAAACTGGGCTTTGAAACAGGAACAGGAATTATAGTTGGTTTACCGGGTCAAACAATCGAATCAATCGCTAATGATATTTTGTTTTTTAAAGAAATGGATGCCGATATGGTAGGAATAGGACCTTTTATTTGTCACCCTGATACGCCACTAAAATACGCTCATAACGGCACTTTTAACCTTGCACTAAAAACAATGGCTCTAACAAGACTGGTATTACCTAATATCAATATTCCTGCAACAACTGCAATGGAAACAATAAATCCAAATGGAAGAATAGTAGCCTTAAACAGTGGTGCTAATGTCATTATGCCCAATGTCACAAGAAGTGAATATAGAAAAAAATACCAAATTTACCCAAATAAAATATGCATAAATGAAGACGGAAACAAATGCACACAATGTATTAAAGGCAAAATAAAATCAATAAATAGAGAAGTTTCTATTGATTACGGTTCTAGAAAAAAATAAAAAATTATTTTTATGGTAGGATTTTTATGTGTATGAAATTTTTTAAAAAGGGGTAAAAATGAATAATAACGCTCAATCAATTCATATAAAAAAAGAAGCTATGGCAAAATTGATAGAAGCATTTTTGTCTGGTGATTTTGAAGAAAATACAAGACTAATACCTTATGATATGCGTCCTGTTGGAGCAGAAGTACCATACAGATGCTGCATTTACAAAGAAAGAGCAATCATAAAAAACAGAATTATGGCAGATTTGGGCTTTCCTTTAGAAAATGTTGACGAAAGAAATTCTCTATCAACTTATGCAAAAATGGCACTAGATAGAGAAAATATAAATGACAAAAACCTCACAGTGCTTCAATCTGCTTGTAAAGGCTGCAAAACAAACAGAATTTATGTAACAGATTTGTGTCAAGGTTGCGTTGCAAGACCTTGTCAATCTGCTTGTAAATTGGGTGCAATATCAATAAAAGACGGGCATTCTGTGATTGATGATGAAAAATGCAAAAAATGTCAAATGTGCGTAAAAGCTTGTCCGTATAATGCGATTGTAAAAGTTTCCGTACCTTGCGAAGATTCTTGCCCTGTTGGTGCAATTCACAAAGACCAAACGGGTTTTGCTTCTATTGATTTTGAAAAATGTATAAGCTGCGGAAAATGTATCAGTTCTTGTCCTTTTGGTGCAGTTCACGAAAAAAGCCAAATCATTGATATTTTAAAAGCAATAAAAAATGGAAAAAAAGTTGTAGGACTGGTTGCTCCGGCTATAATGGGACAATTCAGAGGAAATGCTTATCAATTAAAAACAGCAATGCTAAAAGCAGGATTCTCTGATGTTTTTGAAGTTGCAAAAGGTGCAGACATCACAACAAAATCAGAAGCAAAAGAATTTATAGAAAGAATGGAAAAAGGTGATAGCTTCATGACAACATCTTGTTGTGCGGGCTACAATCAACTAATCAAAAAACACTTAAACGAAATAAAACCTTACGTTTCAGACACAAAAACTCCACTTTATTATACAGCTGAATTTGTGAAAAAAATCAACCCTGAATATATTACTGTATTTATCAGCCCTTGTGTTGCAAAACGTGCAGAAGGTTTTGAAGACGACAATGTTAATTTTGTAATGAGTGCAGAAGAACTGGGTGCTTTGTTTATGGCACACAAAATCGAAGTTTCAGAATGCGAAGAAACAAAATTCGATTCTGAATCATCAAAACAAGCAAGAAACTTTGGCGTTACAGGTGGCGTTGCAGGTGCTGTGAAAGCTGCACTAAAAAATGACGAAGCTGTAAAATCTCTTGTAATAGATGGTTTAAATAAAGACTCTATCAAACAACTCAAAAAATTTGCAACATCAGGAACTTGTGAAGGCGGTTGTAATATGATAGAAGTTATGTGTTGCGAAGGTGGCTGTGTTGCAGGAAATTCAACAATAAACAACACAAGAACAGCACAAAAACTAATAAAAGAACTTCTTGACAATAGTGAAGACATCTCAAAAGATGTTGAATAAAAAAATAAAATAAAAAATATTTAAAAAATTAAAAGGCATAAAAATTAATTTTATGCCTTTTAAAATTCAATTATGTTTATTTAGACAAATTAAAAATATCGAAAAAGTTTCTTTTTCTATAATTTGTTATTGTGTCATAAGTCAAAATTGTGTTTTTATCAAACATTTTGTATGCAACAAGGAAAGCACTCGCTGTATCAATAGAGGTAAAACTGGGAACACAGTACATTTGAGCTATTGTTCGTATTTGAAAACCTGCATTTTGAGAATTTTTTCCTGTCGTCGGTGTATTGATAATAAAGCTCAAACGTCCGTCTTTCATGCGTTTTTGGAGTTTATCTATCATAAATTTTTGAATCATTTTAGATGGAACACCGTTTTGTTCCAAAAACTTATGTGTTCCCCAAGTCGCCATTATAAAGAAACCTTGTTTAAAGAGTCTTTTTACCATAGGGAGGGCTGATTTTTTGCAATGGTCATTTAAAGAAACCAAAACTCTTTGTTTTGCTTTGCTAAATTTGAAACCGCCTGCTAAAAACGCTTTATAGAGTGCTTTTTTGTATGTTGTGTCAATCCCTAAAACTTCGCCTGTAGATTTCATTTCCGGAGCTAACGCAGGATCAATTCTGTTTAATTTTTGCCAAGAAAATACAGGCATTTTTACGCAAACAAGGTTTGATTTTCTATACAAACCGACTCCAAAACCTGCTCTTTTTACCGATTTTCCAAGTATCGCACTAACTGCAATATTTACCATCGGAATACCGGTAACTTTACTCATAATAGGTACTGTTCTTGAGGCTCTGGGGTTTACTTCTATTACATAGACTTTGTCATCTTTTATAATAAATTGTATGTTCAAAAGCCCTTTGATATTTAATTTTCTTGCAATTTTTGTTGTATATTTAACAAGAATTTTTTCATTTTTTTTAGAAATATTTTGAGAAGGATAAATAGACATAGAATCGCCACTATGTACGCCGGCTTTTTCTATGTGTTCACAAATCCCCGGAATCAAAACATCTCTACCATCAGAAATAGCATCCAGTTCGACTTCCATACCTTCTATATATTGGTCAATCAACACAGGGTGTTCGTTTGAAAATTTGAATGCCTCTGTTATGTATGTAATCAATTCTTCATCATTGTATACAACTTGCATTCCACGTCCACCTATAACGTAACTGGGACGTACCAAAACGGGATAGCCCAGAGTCTTTACCGTGCTGAGTGCTTCTGCTGCTGTTGTAACTGCTTGTCCTTTTGGTTGTGGAATGTTGAGTTCTTTTAATAATTTTTCAAAAACATTTCTATCTTCTACAGCATTTATACTTTCTAAGCTTGTACCTAGAATTTTTATTCCTGCTTTATCTAGTTTTGCTGCCAAATTTATTGCTGTTTGACCGCCGAATTGAACCATTACGCCTTTTGGGTTTTCTTTTTTTACGATATTCATGATGTGTTCATCGTTCATGGGTTCAAAATACAATCTTGTTGCGACATCAAAATCAGTCGACAATGTTTCCGGATTTGAATTTATCATCACAGATTCAAAACCTCTTTTTTGAATTTCAAAAGAAGCATGACAAGAACAATAATCAAATTCTATGCCTTGCCCTATTCTGATTGGACCTGAGCCTAAAACTATAATGTTTTCTTTTGGTTTTTTGTAATTTTCAGAAAGTTTTTCTTTGTATTCAGTGACTTCATCTTCTTCATCATAAGTAGAATAGAAATAAGGTGTCGTTGCACTAAATTCAGCAGAACAAGTGTCAACTACTCTAAAACTTGCATCAACTTTAAAAGTATCAAGAAGCTTTTGACCAACATTAGATATTTCTTGTATTTCAGAATCTAAAAAACCGTATTTTTTTGCTTCCAGGTACAATTCTTTTGAAATCTGCAAATTTGACAATTTTTTTTGAAAGTCAACAATTTCTTTTATTTTTGAAATAAACCATTTATCTATTTTTGTAATTTTACAAATTTCTTCTATAGGAATATTATTAAATAGAGCCTGTGCTACTCTAAATATTCTCCTGTCGTCTTGGATTTCCAGTTGTTTTATTAGTTCTTCATTTGACAAGTGCTTAAATTCACGATTTAAAAGGTTCGTGTTTTTTTCTTCCAATGAAATAATGGCTTTTTTAAATGCAGAAGTAAAAGTTCTTCCAATCGCCATAATTTCGCCTGTAGCTTTCATTTTTGTGCCTAAAATTCTATCACCTGATGAAAATTTATCAAAAGGCCATTTTGGAATTTTTACTACTATATAATCAAGCGTAGGTTCAAACGCTGCTGTTGTTTCGTTTGTTATTGAATTTTTTATTTCATGGAGATTGTAGCCTAAGGCGATTTTTGTTGCTATTTTTGCAATAGGATAACCTGTTGCTTTAGACGCTAAAGCAGAAGAACGAGATACTCTGGGGTTTACTTCTATAATATAATATTGTCTTGATTTTGTATCTAGTGCAAACTGCACATTGCAGCCACCTTCGATTTTTAGTGCTTGAACAATTTTAATTGCGGAAGTTCTTAACATCTGAAATTCGTTATTTGTAAGAGTTTGACTGGGTGCAACAACAAAACTGTCACCTGTGTGAATACCAATCGGGTCAATGTTTTCCATATTGCAGATAATGATACAAGTATCGTTTTTATCTCTTATTACTTCGTATTCGATTTCTTTAAAACCTGCAATTGATTTTTCAACTAAAACCTGATTTATAGGAGATTGGCTCAAACCTTGGTGAACAATTTCTTCGTATTCTTGTTCATTTTTGGCGATACCTCCGCCTGCACCTCCTAGAGTAAAAGCAGGACGAATGATTATAGGATAACCTATTTTATTTGCGAATCTTTTTGCTTCTTCAATGTTTGACACAATTTCGCTATCAGGAACAGGTTCTTTTATTTCTTGCATTAATTTTTTGAACTGTTCTCTATCTTCAGCTTTATTTATACTTTCTATACTTGTGCCTAAAATTTTTACATTAAATTTTTCAAGAATACCTTTTTTATCCAATTCGCACGCTAAATTAAGAGCGGTTTGTCCGCCTAATGTAGCGATAAGCCCTTGCGGACGTTCTTGTTCAATTATTTTGGATAAACTTTCTACTGTCAATGGCTCAATATAGACTTTGTTTGCTATTTCTTCATCAGTCATTATTGTTGCAGGATTTGAATTAACGAGGACTATTTCTATCTTTTCTTCTTTTAAGGCTCTACATGCCTGAACTCCCGCATAATCAAACTCTGCTGCTTGTCCTATTACAATAGGGCCTGAACCTATGACTAGAACTTTTTTAAGAGATTTATTTTTCATTTTTTACCTCGTTAATCAAATTAATATTTCTTTTTACGATGTTTATCCATTCATCAAAAATTACACTAGCATCATCCGGTCCCGGTTTTGCTTCCGGATGAAATTGCACCGCATAAATACCAAGACTTGTGATTTCAAAACCTTCTAGAGTATCGTCATTAAGATTTTTGTATGTAATTCTCATACAACGCTCTAAACTGGAGGCATCTACTGCGTATCCGTGGTTTTGAGATGTCATCATTACTTTATTGTTTTCAAGATTAATAACAGGGTGATTTCCGCCTCTATGACCGTATTTTAGTTTGTATGTTGTTGCACCGGTTGCAAGTGCCAAAAGTTGATATCCTAAACAAATACCAAAAATAGGAATATTGCCCGCTATTTTTTTTATTTGTTCAATTTGGAAAATATATTCAGAAGGATCTCCGGGGCCATTAGACAAGAACAAAGCATCGAATTTTTCGTTTAGAATTTCTTGTGCTTCAACATCGGCAGGAAAAACTGTTAATTTGCAATTTCTTTTTGCTAAAGAAACAAGAATATTTTTCTTGACTCCATAATCAATTAAAGCCATGTTAATTTTGCCTTGGGGGTTGTAGATGGTTTTGTTTTTTGTTGTAACTTCATCTAAAACGCTTGAGTCGATTTTGAATTTTTGCATTTCTTTGATTTTTTGTTTGATAAATAAATCATCAACATCAGCAGAAGTAATAAAAGCGTTCATTGTGCCGTATTCTCTGATTTTTTTGACTAGAGATCTCGTATCTATGTCACAAAGTGCAACTATTCCTTTTTGTATCAAATATTCTTTTAATGAACTTTTTGATTGATAGTGACTTTCTTTTGAACAGTAATTTTTTGAAACAAAACCAACAAGAGAAGGTTTTTCTGATTCAAAATCATATTCATTTATTCCATAATTGCCTATTTCAGGATACGTCATAACTACAATCTGTTTTGCATACGATGGGTCTGTTAATACTTCTTGATAACCTACAATAGAAGTATTAAAGACAATTTCGCCCATATAACCTCCTATTGCTCCATAAGATTCCCCTTTTATAACGCTTCCGTCCTGAAGTATTAATGTTCCCATTTTTGTTTCCTTTTATATTTCTAAAATTTCTTGATAAATCTTTTCTATCGCTTCAATTTTGTTTTCTGCTTTTGTTACAGCTCTACCCAAAACAATAAAATCGCTTCCGTCTTTTATAGCGTCAGATGGCGTAACTATACGCTTTTGGTCGTCTTTTGATGACCATTTTGGTCTTATTCCTGGGGTTAAAACCAAAAAATCTTCGCCTAATTCTTTTTTGATTGCTTTTAATTCTTTTGCAGAAGCTACAACCCCATCTAGTCCTGCTTCTTTTGCATTTTTTGCCAATTTTATAACAAATTGTTCGCTATTTAAGTTGTTTGACAATTCGTTTTTTAAAATTTCATCAGAAATACTAGTTAAAACCGTCACTGCCAAAATCAATGGTTTTTTTGTATTGAATTTTCGACAAGCTTCCATTGCTCCTTTTTTGGCTGCTTTCATCATTTCTATTCCGCCTGTTGCATGGACATTGAAGAAATTCGCCCCGTTTTTAATTATGTTAAAAGAAGCTTTTTCAACTGTGTTTGGAATATCGTGAAGTTTCACATCTAAAAAGAAGTTTGAATTTTTTTCTTTTATATAATTAACAACTTCTAAACCATACCCACAAAACAGCTGAAGCCCTACTTTAAAAGTTCCGATATATGGGCTAAAAATGTCAACAAGTTCTTTTGCTTCTTCTATAGTTTCAACATCTAAGGCTAGAGTGAGTTTTTCTTTTATTTGTTCTTTTGAAAAATTAGTCATCTATAATTATTCCTTTTAGTTTCATTCCTTTATAAGGAGATACTGTGCATTTTGTTTTAAAATGATTTGGAAAAACAACCCAACTTTCATCAAGAGCAACTTTTATGAATTTTTTGTTTTCTATTCTTAAAATTCTTCTTGGATTGTATGCCATTTTTTCTAGCGTTTTTTCTAATCCTAAAAGCTCATAAGCCAAAGAAAAAGCTGTTTCTAGTCCTGTTATTCCATTTGGAGCTTCCGGATAAGGTTTTAGTTTTTCTGCATTTGAATGAGGTGCATGGTCTGTTGCAATAACATCAATCGTCCCATCTATGAGTCCGTCCATTATTGCACGTCTATCCATTTCTGTACCTAATGAGGGATTCATTTTGTATCTGCCTGTTGTATCTATGTCATTTTTTGTAAAAGTGAAATAATGCGGAGCAGTTTCTGCTGTGAGGTTTTTTAGTCCTTGCTTTTTAGCATTTCTAATCAAATCTACACTTTCTTTTTTTGAAATATGACAAAAATGAAGACGGGGATTGAAGCCATCTTCATTTGCTTTTTTAAACATTTCTATTTGCCAATTTATTTCATTTGCCTCATCTTCACAATGTGACAAAATCAACTCTTGCGACTTTAGTGCATTTAAAAATACATCTTTATCTAAAATTGGAAGCCCATCATTTGAAAACCCTACAGCTCCTGCTTTTTTAAGGGCTTTAAAATCAACAAGTTCAAGTGAATCCAAGTTTTTTGTGACTGCTGCAATAGGATAAATATTAAAACGATATTTTTTTGCTTTTTTTAAGATATATTTTATGACTTCAGGATTATCGGTAACGGGATTTGTATTTGGCATCGTGCAAACACCGCCAAAACCGCCTTTTTTGGCTGATTTTATACCTGTTTCGATTGTTTCTTTGTATTCAAAACCCGGTTCTCTAAAATGCACATGCATATCAATTAATGAAGGAATTTGTGTTATTTTAAATTCTTTTTTGTTCATTAAACACCTTGTCCTGCAAGCAACATATCCAAAATTGCCATTCTAATG
>CAKURN010000043.1 GCA_934675695.1 uncultured Candidatus Melainabacteria bacterium
GGGTTTCAATTGTCTTTTATTGTGACTTTTGGCTTAATTGTTTCTTGTCCTATAATATTAGAAAAAATGGACAAAATAGATAAGAATTTTTTAGAAAAACACAAAGATTTCAAATTCAAATTTATTTTGTATTCTTTTACTCCAAAAAACCTTGTATCTATTGCACTAATTCCTTTAATTGCACAGATTTGGGTTATGCCTTTACAAATGCATTATTTTAACAACTTTGCACCATTAAGTGTTTTTGCAAACGTTGCCGTTGTGCCGTTTATTGGGTTCTTGAGTTTCATTGGTTTTGTCGCTTCGATTTTTGCACTTGTTCCAAAAATTTCTACAAGCATTGTTTTTGTGTTTGATTTGATTGCAAAACCTTTGTTATATGTTCTTGTAAAAACAAGCGAATTTTTTGCTTCTTTTAAATATTCATTGATTTCTATTATGGGAATGAATGTTTATCAGGTGTTTGGATTTTGGATTTCTGTTTTGCTTTTGTTGTTAAATATAAAATTTAATTTTAAAAACAAAAAATATTTTATCGTTTTTGTTGTTTTTTCTTCATTGTTTCTTTTTAGTTTGATTAATTTTGATATTTTCAATAGAAATTTAGAAATTGTAATGTTCGATGTCGGAAGTGCTGACAGTTTTTTGATAAAAACGCCAAAACGACAGTATTTTTTGATTGATGCAGGTAAAAAAACCTATAGAGGTTCGACTTCTGCAAATAATGTAATCAACCCTTATTTCAAAAACAAAAGAATTTCTAAACTAAATTCTATGATAATTACACATTTTGATATTGACCATTGTGGCGGTGTTGTTGATATTTTGAAATTGGTTAAAGTAGATAACATCTATATCCAAAGCGAAAAATCAAAATCAAAACACAGTGAAGAAATTTTGAAATATCTAAAAGAAAACAATCTAAACTACAAAATTGCAAAAAATGAAGAAATCTATTCTGAAAAAGATTTAAAAATCACAACTTATCTTCCAAAAGTTGAAGGGCTTTCAAACAAAGACAAATTGGACAATGAAACATCTATATTGACATTACTTGAATACAAAGACAAAAATATTTTATTTATGGCAGATGGCGGAATTTATAGTTTTAATAATATAAAAAACAATTTGCCAAACAAAATCGACATTTTAAAAGTCGGTCATCATGGTGCAAAAGATGTAATTAATAAAGAAATGCTTGCAAGAATTAAACCTACTTATGCCCTTGTTTCTGTTGGGAACAACAAATTCAATCACCCTCATTTTGAAACAATTAATTTGCTAAACGAAAATAATGTTAAAATAATTTCATCTAAAAATTATGGTTTTGTAAAAATAATATTCAAAAATAATGAGTTTTTGTTTGAACATTTTGATGGTTCAAAATTGAAAGAAATTCTATTTGAAAAAGAAGAAAACATTCCTTTTCACAAAACAAAATATGTACAAGATTTTATAAAAAATAACTTATAAGGAGAAAAAAATGAAAATCAACGAAAATTACAAAAAATTAAAAGCGAGTTATTTGTTTTCTACTATCGCAAAAAAAGTGAACGAATTTTCAAACAATAACCCTGATAAAAAAATAATCAGATTAGGCATAGGTGATGTGACAAAACCACTATGTAAATCTGTAGTTGAAGCAATTAAAAAAGCAACAGAAGAAATGGGTACTAAAGAGGGTTTCCATGGGTATGGGCCTGAGCAAGGATACGATTTTTTGAAAGAAAAAATCCAAAAATATTATCAAAAAAGAAATGTTGAATTGAATTTAGATGAAATTTTTATTTCAGATGGTGCAAAATCAGATTTGGGAAATATTTTGGATATTTTTTCAATCGAAAATACTGTACTGATTCCAGACCCTGTTTATCCTGTTTATGTTGATACAAACACAATGCAAAATAGAAACATAATATTTTTAAAAGCAGATGAAGAAAACAAATTCCTTCCTATGCCTGATGACAATACAAAAGCAGACATTGTTTATTTGTGTTCACCAAACAACCCAACAGGTGCCGTATACAATAAAGATCAACTAAAAAAATGGGTAAATTGGGCAAACAAAAACAATGCAGTTATTTTATTTGACAGTGCTTATGAATGTTTTGTTTCAGATAGCAATTTACCTAGAAGTATTTTTGAAATAGATGGAGCAAAAAACTGTGCAATTGAATTTTGTTCTTTTTCTAAAACAGCAGGCTTTACGGGAACTCGCTGCGGTTATACCGTTGTTCCAATGGAATTGGAATTTGATGAAATGAAATTAAACAAAATGTGGCTTCGTCGTCAAACAACAAAATTTAACGGTGTTCCATATATTGTTCAACGTGGTGCTGAAGCTGTATTTTCAGAATCAGGTCAAAAAGAAATTCAAGAAAACATCAATTACTACAAAAACAATGCAAAATTAATCGCAGATACTTTAGATAAACACAATATTTTTTATACAGGAGGCATACATTCGCCTTATATTTGGCTTAAATGCCCAAACAATATGACAAGCTGGGAGTTTTTTGATTATTTGTTAAACGAAATACAAGTAGTAGGCACTCCTGGATCTGGTTTTGGAGTCAATGGAGAAGGATTTTTCCGCTTAACTTCTTTTGGAACTTATGAAAACACAAAAGAAGCTATGGAAAGATTGGATAAACTTTTGTCAAAATAAAACAAAAAAATAATAAGAGGAATGTTTAATTTCCTCTTATTATTTCTATGATTTTTAGAATTTTTTCTTTGTCTTTTGAAGGCAATTTTTTTATTTTTTCTATCATTAAATCTTCTTTTGTACTTGGTTGTGTGGGATTTTTGTTAAATAGTTCGTTTGGTGAAATTTCCAGTTTTTTAATTATTTTATAAATCGTTTCGACTGATGGAAAACACTTTCCATTTTCAATTTTACTTAGACCTGAAATATCTATGTTTAATATTTCTGATAGTTTTTCTTGAGTGAAACCTTTTTGTTTTCTTATGTTTCTGATTTTTAATCCCATAAGAATTTTTTCATCTTTAAAATCCATTTATTAATTATATTTTATTTAATATAAAAATATTATTGATAATTGTCTAAATAATTGTACAATATGGATAATAATCAAAATGGAGAATATATGAAAAAAGCATTCACCCTAGCAGAAGTTATGATAACTCTAACTGTAATTGGAATAATTACAGCTGTTATTATTCCTGTTGCAATAAATTCTAAACCCGATGAAAATGTATTGAAATTTAAAAAAGCTCATAATACTCTTTATCAAGTTATTTCTGAATTAATAAATTCTGATAAATATTATCTAAATGGAGATTTAGGAATAAGAAGTAACGGAAATTTGATAGATGGAAGTCATAGTGGAGATATTACATATTTCTGCAATAGTTTTGCAGATATGGTAACAACAAAAAGTGTTAATTGTTCAAAAGATGTACAAAATAGAACTGAACCGTATGCTTGTATATTCTATAACAAAGACTCTGACAAATGGGAAGAAATAAAAAAACTAGAACGTTACGATATAAAATGCAAAGAACAAGCAGATACAACGGGTGCAGAAATTGTAACATCAGATGGGGTTGTTTTTTATCAAGGGTTGCCTGCTTTTACTTTTGGTATAACTAATGCTCAAGGAAGAAAAGTATTGAATGATAAAAGATACTGTCAAAAAGAAGAAGTCGGAAACTATGGCCCGGATTGTGACCTTAGATGGTTTTCTTCACCGAACGGCCCTGTGACTTTTCCAGATGAAAATGGATTTGATTCAGAATACAAACTATTTTGTATGGATATAGATGGAATAAACAATGGTGAAGACCCGTTTGCTTATGGGATTAGAGCAGATGGAAAAATACTTGTTGGCTATAAGGCTAAAATTTGGCTTGAAAAATCAATCCAAAGCGAATAATATTATAAATTATTTACAAACTTTTACAATTACCTTATTGACGGCAAAATTTGTTTATTTTATGCTTTATAATACTGTAATGTATAAACAAAAAAAGGTAAAACGTAAATGAGCACAGCAAAAAGACAAAGAATTAGAGTATGTTTAAAGGCATACGATCATCAATTGATTGATAGTTCTGCTCAAAAAATTGTAGACACTGCAAAAAGAACTGATGCAACAGTATCAGGTCCTATCCCAATGCCTACAAAACGTAGAGTATATTGCGTTCTTCGTTCACCTCACGTAGATAAAAAATCTCGTGAACATTTTGAAATGAGAACTCATAAAAGAATTATCGACATTTATGAACCAACTCAACAAACAACTGAAGAATTATCTAGAATGGATCTTCCTTCAGGAGTTGATATCGAAGTAAAACTATAATTTACTTCAAAAGAACACATGACAATTTAATATTAATGTGATCTATTTAAAAAGGCAGAGTTTAATTTAAACCATTAAACAAAGTCAAGTAAGTACAACATGAGGCAAACTACAAAGAGTAGCTCTCACAACAGAAAGGTTTAACATGACAATCGGTGTTATCGCACAAAAACTTGGAATGACACAAATATACGATGAAGCAGGTTTATGTATACCTGTTACCGTCGTTGCGGTTAAAGAAGCTGTTGTAACTCAAGTGAAAACAGTAGAAACAGATGGCTATGAAGCAATTCAAGTCGGCGTTGTTCCTGCAAAAGAAAAACACTTGACAAAAGCTCAAATTGGTCATTTCAAGAAAAACAATCTTGAAAATTTCAGACATTTACAAGAATTTAGAGTAGAAGATGCATCAAAATATTCTATTGGTCAAAAAATTTCTTTAGAAGTTTTAGAAAATGTAGAAAAAGTTGATGTAACTGGTCGCTCAATCGGTAAAGGTTTCCAAGGTACCGTTAAAAGACATAACTTTTCTAGAGGACCTATGGGCCATGGTTCAAAAAACCACAGAGCTCCTGGTTCAATAGGTGCAGGTACTACACCAAGCCGTGTCGTTAAAGGCAAAAGAATGGCAGGAAACATGGGTAACGAAAAAGTTACCGTTACAAAATTATCAGTAGCAAAAATAATTGCTGATAAAAATTTATTACTAATCAAAGGTGCTATTCCTGGTCCGGAAGGCAAATTGGTTACAATTAAACCTACTAGGACTAAATGGAATTAGAGGTGCGTATCATGACTAAAAACACAAAAATCGAAAATAAAACAATAAAAATCGTTTCAACTCAAGGCTCAGAAGTTGGACAAATGAATCTTGAAGGTTCAGTTTTTGGAGTTGAGCCAAATACACACGTTATGTACCTTGCTCTTAAAAGACAATTAAACAACGCTCGTGCCGGTTTAGCTTGTGCAAAAACTAGAGCTGAAGTTTCTGGCGGTGGTAAAAAACCTTGGAAACAAAAAGGTACAGGTAGAGCAAGAGCAGGTTCATTAAGAAGCCCATTATTCAGAGGCGGTGGAGTTATCTTTGGACCAAAACCAAGAAGCTATGAAACTTCTTTACCTCAAAAAGCTAGAAAATTGGCTTTGAAATCTGCATTGTCTGCAAAATTAGAAATCATGACTGTTGTTAAAGATTTTTCAGAAATTTCTGAACCAAAAACAAAAGTTATGGCAAAAGTTTTAAAAGACCTTAATGCAACAGGTAAAATTTTAATTATCGCTGACCTTGCTAGCGAAGAAAACAAAAATCTTGTTCTTTCTGCTAGAAACATACCTAGCGTTAAATTATTATTACCATCAAATTTAAACGTAAAAGATATCGTTGATGCTGATACTATTATTGCAACAGAAGCTGCAATCAATTCTATCACTGAAAGGTTGGCTAAATAATGAATAACAAAGAAAAATTATACAGTGTTATTAAAAAACCAATCATTACTGAAAAGTCAATGATGGCAACTGCTAATAATACATATACTTTTGAAGTTTTGAAAAATGCTACAAAAGTTGAAATCGCTCAAGCGGTTGAATTGGCTTATCCTAACCGCAAGGTTAAGAAAGTTAGAACGGTTTATATGCCTTCTCATCAAAAAAGAATGGGCATGAAATTCGGCAGAACACAGAGTGGAAAGAAAGCTATTGTTACAATAGTTGGCGATCCAATTGAAGAATTGACAGGAGTATAAGATTATGGCAACTAGAAAAATTAATCCAACTTCCCCTGGTCAACGTGGTATGACAAGACCAGATTATTCTGAAATCACTACTTCTACTCCTGAAAAATCATTAGTTAAATCATTAACAAAAACAGGTGGTAGAAACAATACAGGTAGAATCACAACTCGTCATATCGGTGGCGGTCACAAACGTGCTTACCGTTTAGTTGATTTTAAAAGAGACAAAATCGGCATCGAAGGTTCAGTTATGACAATCGAATACGATCCTAACAGAAACGTTAGAATTTGTTTGATTAGCTACGTTGACGGTGAAAAAAGATACATTTTATGCCCAGAAGGCTTAAATGTTGGCGATAAAATTGTTTCAGGCCCTGAAGCAGATATTAAAACCGGAAATGCACTTCCATTAGATTCTATTCCTCTTGGTGCTTTGGTTCACAATATTGAACTAAGACCTGGTAGAGGTGGAAAAATGGCTAGATCTGCAGGTAACTCTGCACAAGTTATGGCTAAAGAAGGTAACTATGTTACAATTAAACTTCCATCTTCAGAAATGAGAATGGTAAGAAAAGATTGTTACGCAACTATCGGTGTTTTAGGCAACTCTGAATACAAAAACTTGTCAACCGGTAAAGCAGGTAGAACCAGATACTTGGGTATCAAACCTACAGTGCGTGGTGTTACAATGAACCCTGTTGATCACCCACACGGTGGTGGTGAAGGTAAAACAGGTCCTGGTGGAAATCCAAAAACTCCATGGGGTAAACCTGCACTTGGTTACAAAACTCGTAACAAGAAAAAAGCTTCTAGTAAGCTAATTGTAAGAAGAAGAAAAAAATAGGAGAACATAAATAGATGGCTCGTTCATTAAAAAAAGGTCCATACGTTCATGCTTCTTTATCAAAAAAGATAGACGCAATGAATGAAAAAAACGAAAAAAAAGTTATTAAAACTTGGTCTAGAGCTTCTATGATTGTGCCTGATATGTTAGGACACACTATTGCAGTTCACAATGGTAAAACTCACGTACCAGTTTATGTTACTGAACAAATGGTTGGTCATAAATTAGGTGAATTTGCACTAACAAGAACATACAGAGGTCATGCTGCTGATAAAACAGCTAAGAAGAAATAGTTACACAAAATAACTTTAAGGAAAAAATAAAATGCAAGAAGCTATATCAAAACAAACAGATATTAAGATGACGGTTAGAAAAATCCGTAGAGTGATTAATCTAATTCGTGGCAAAAAAGTAACTGAAGCACAAAGAATGCTTAAGTTCATGCCATATTTTGCAGCTAGAATAGTTGAAAAAAACTTAAAAGCTGCAGTAGCTAATGCATCTGAAAAATTTGGTGCAACAGCTGAAGTTCTTAAAATCTCTGAAATTTTTGCAGATGAAGCTCCAACATATAGACGTGTTAGACCAAGAGCTCAAGGCAGAATGTACAAAAGATTAAAAAGAACATCTCATTTAACAGTGAAAGTAGCAAAGGACTAGGAGAAAGCTATGGGACAAAAGACACATCCAACCGGATTTAGAGTAGGAATCATTGAACCATGGGTTTCTACTTGGTACGCAAAAAAAGGACAATATGCACTAAATATTGCTCAAGATGCTCAAATTAGAAAATTCATCAAGAAAAAATTGTACACAGCAGGTGTTTCAAGAATCAATATTGCTAGAAAAGCAAACAATGTAAACATCACTGTTGTTACAGCAAAACCTGGTATCGTAGTAGGTCGTGGCGGTCAAGGTATTGATGATCTTAGGGTTGCGGTTCAAAAGCTAATCAAAACAAATACAGTTTCAATTGATGTTGTAGAAGTAGCAAGAATTGATGTTGATGCTCAATTAGTTGCTGAAAACATTGCACTTCAACTTGAAAAACGTATTGCATTCAGACGTGCTATGAAACAAGCAATGCAAAGAACAATGCGTGCAGGCGTTCAAGGTATTAAAGTAATGGTATCAGGACGTTTGGGCGGTGCTGAAATTGCACGTTCAGAATGGGCAAAAGAAGGAAGAATTCCTCTACAAACATTAAGAGCTGATGTTCAATATGGTTTTGCAGAAGCAGATACTATAATGGGTAAAATCGGTGTTAAAGTTTGGGTATTTAAGGGTGATTTGATGCCTGGTGAAAAAGCTGATCAAAACGTTAAAGTTAAAAAACCGGCAGCAAAAGAAAACACTCGTTTCCAAAGACGCCCAAAACGCGGTGAACAACAAACACCAAGTGAAGCGTAATTTAAGAAATAACTAGGAGAAATGTAAAAATGTTAATGCCTAAAAAAACAAAATTTCGTAAAAAAATGAAAGGCAATATGAAAGGGACTGAGACTCGTGGCTGCCAATTAGAATTTGGTCAATACGGTCTACAAGCTCTTGAACCGGCTTGGATTACATCAAGACAAATTGAAGCTGCACGTCGTGTAATTACTAGAAAAATCAAACGTGGCGGTAATGTTTGGATCAAGATTTTCCCTGACAAACCAATTACAGCAAAACCTGCTGAAACTCGTATGGGTAAAGGTAAAGGTAACCCTGAATATTGGGTAGCTGTTGTTAAACCAGGCAGAGTTTTATTTGAAGTTGCTTTCGACGTAAAAGAAGAAGCAATTGAAGCATTAAATCTTGCTGCTCAAAAATTGCCTATCAAATTAAGAGTAATAGAAAAGTAGCGAAAAGGTAAAATACAATGAAACTTCAAGAAATAAAAGAAAAAACTATAGACGAATTAAAGGATTTAATTCTTGAATCAAAAAAAGAATTATTTACTTTGAAAATGGGACACAACAAATTAAAACAATTGGAAAACACTGCTTCAATTTCTAACAAAAAAAGAGAAATAGCACGTATGAAGACTGTTTTAAGACAAAAAGAAATGAATGTGTAAAGGATAAAACAATGCCTAAAAAAGTAAAACAAGGTACAGTAGTGAGCGACAAAATGGAAAAAGCGGTAGTTGTTGAAGTTACTGAACATAAAGCTCACAAAAAATATAAAAAGACAATGACATTCACAAAGAACTTCAAAGTTCGTGATGAACAAAATACTTGTCATGTAGGCGACGTTATTACAATAGTTGAATCAAGACCATTATCAGGTTCAATTCATTGGACATTAGATAAAGTTGTAAGCGTTGCAAAATAGTTAATTAAGTATAAGGTAGCAAAAAAATGATACAACAAGAAACAAGATTACGAGTTGCAGATAACAC
>CAKURN010000044.1 GCA_934675695.1 uncultured Candidatus Melainabacteria bacterium
TTTAGCGTTTCTATTTAGGGCATGTTCTAATTCTTCTACTATTAGGCATGCTCCGCCTTCTCCCATAACAAAACCATCTCTATCTATATCGTAAGGTCTTGATGCTCTTTGTGGTTCATCACATCTTTTTGATAGTGTTCTTGCTGCAGTAAATGCTCCTATTCCTATGTGTGTCATAACAGCTTCTGCACCACCTGCAATGATTACATCAGCATCACCATATTGAATAGAACGGAATGCATCGCCGACGCAGTGTGCACTTGTTGCACAAGCTGTAACGATTGCTTTGTTTACGCCTTTTGCACCATGACGCATAGAAACTCTACCTGCTGCCATATTTGGAATAAGCATAGGAACAGTGAATGGAGAGCATTTTGTAGGGCCTCTATCGATGATTGCTTTGTGATTTTTTTCAAAAGTGTCAAAACCACCTGCACCAGAACCTACAATAACCCCTACTCTATATGGGTCTTCTTTTGAAATATCCAGTTTGCTATCTTTTACGGCTTCGTCTGATGCAACACAAGCAAATTGTGTAAATCTGTCCATGCGTTTCATTTCTTTAGCGTCTAAAAGTTCTTTTTCTTTTACTTCGTCTTCAAAAGTAGTTACTTCTCCGCCAAATGTAACGCTATGCCCTTCTAGAGGCATTCTGGTTATTGTTTTGATACCGGATTTTCCTTCTTTTAATGAGTTCCAAAATTTGTCAACTCCACAGCCATAAGGGCTAACAATGCCAATACCGGTAACAACTACACGCCTTTTATTCATAACTCTCCTCAAATCTAATTTTTTAATGGTCAACATCGGATTTAAAAACAAAAGACTGTTACAGCTATTTGTTGCACAGTCTTTTGATTGATAGTAAAGTTTAAACTTACTTATTGGTGAGCTTCGATATAAGAAACTGCATCTTGAACTGTTGCGATTTTTTCTGCATCTTCATCAGGAATGTCACAACCGAATGCTTCTTCAAAAGCCATAACTAATTCAACTGTATCTAATGAATCAGCACCTAAATCACCAGCAAATGATGCTTGTGGTGTAACAGTTGATTCATCTTCAATACCAAGTTGGTCTATTACAACTTTTTTTACTTTTTCAAAAATTTCTGTACTCATTTTTACCTCAATTAAATAATACTTTCTATTTACTACATGCTCAATTATATAAGCTACAAGTTTTTTTTGCAAATTTATAAATTTATTTTTCTGAAAAAATCGCTATTTTGCCTGTATTGCTTGTTTTTATTGTGTAGTTTTGTAAATAATTAAATTTTTCAATGGATATTTTTGTAGATAAAATTTATTATAATATTCCCATGGAAAAGCCCGAAAAAAACGGAATTGTTCAGAAGTTGCTTTTGCTTGTTAATATGTTAGCTAACAAAAAGCTTTCAAAAACAGATATAATTTCTGACTTTCAAAAACACAATATACTTGTTTCAAAGACTTCTATAGACAAATATATACAGATTTTAATTAACAACGGTTTTTTGATTGAAAGAGAAAAACAAAAAGCTAAAAATACTTATTCTTTAAAAATTGATACAACAAAAAACAATCTGGACGAAGAAAGTGAACTTATTTTTCAAGAATTAAAAAAAATCATAATTTCGCAAAAAGATTACAATTTTGTAAAAAATTCGGTTTATTTGTTTTATAAAATCGCTTCTTTGTTTGATGAAGATTCTGTTTCTAAAGTTGCAAATTTTGGCTATTATTCTACAATAAATTGGTTTTTGGTAAACGAGCTTGAAAAACACTGTTTTGATAAAGATATTATTGAAATTGAATATATTTTGCCAAACGGTGTAAATAGAGATATAAAAATTCACGCAGACAAACTCAGCATAAGAGGAAAATCGGCAAGATTGTATTTAGTGGGTGCTATAAATGACAGTTCTTGTTTTTCTTGTTTGCCTGTTGATAGAATTTTTTCAATAAAAAAAGTTTTAAGAAAAAAAGTTTGTTTTGAATTGCCTGTAAGATTTTTGAAATATACAATTTCTAAAAACAATTTTGTTGAATTTGGGATTGAAGATGATGAAACACTTCTGTTTATGGATAGCGAAAAAGCAACTATACTATCGCCTGTAATTGATGAATTTATGGTTGCACAAAGAATTTTGTACCATTGTCCGGATGTTTTTTATATTTCTGATGAAAAAATAAAATCTATTGTTTTTGAAAAACTCAAAAAACTGGAGGAAATTTATGGAAAATAATATTTCAAAAATTCCAATTTGTCTTCTTTTGAGGCTTTTAAAGGATAGTGTATCAAAAGAAGAAATATTGAAAGAATTTTCTATAAAAGAAACCACGTTTTACAAATACATTCAATACATTAAAGAAGCCGGTTTTATTGTTGAAAATGAAAAAAATAAATACAAAATCTCTGTTTTTTGCGATTCTTTAAAACTGAACGAAACAGATGTCGAGTTTTTTGTAGATATTTTAAATGCTGCAGACAATTATCTTTCTTTTGAAAAAGCTAAAATATTTAAAAAATATTTTATGAAATCTTTGAAATTTTCAAATTTGGAAACATTTGAAAAAATAAAAAATAAATACGAAAATTCAAAAAGCAAAAATATCCAACAATCAAAAATTGATGCATTAAATAAATATATTTTAAATGACAAAACACTCAATATAACAACAAAAGACGAAAAAAAACTCTTAATAAAACCAAAAAATATAATATATGAAAAAGATAATGTAAGTTTGAAATTTTTTAACAAAGAAGACAAAACCACCCAAATTCTGCCTTTGGTTTTTATATTAAAAATGAATGTTGTATCTGATAGTGATTTGTATATTGAAAATTCTAAAGAAACAATATTTGAACTAAACGGAAAATTGGCTCTTAGTTATATTTTAAAAGAAAATGAAAGAATAATAGACAAATTCGACAACAAAATCGTAATTGCAAACTCTAACGGCAATAAAAATTATTTATTTAAAAGACTTTTGCGATATGATATATTTTGTAAAGTGCTTTTTCCAAAAAAAGACGTTGAAGATTTTAGAAAATTTATCAAAAGTTCAATTGAAAACATAAGCAAATGTTAAACAAAAAAACACAAAAAATATACTTGTCATTGGGTACTATATCGCTTTTTCTTTCTGTAGCAATAGTAACGGTAGTGCCTATATTGATGCGATTTGTTTTAGAGTGGAATTGCTTTAGAGTAGTTTTTTCTGTAGTGGAACTTTTTTTAATGATTTTGTGCAGCGTTTTTTATTTGTTTTCCCAAAGGTATTATATTTTTCAACTTTATAGCTTAGGTTTTGCTTTTTTGTACTTTTATTTCTTTAAAGGGCTTTACGTATTTTTGATAGACTAATTTTATAAATTTTACAAAAGATGAAAAAAAGATGACCTTTATTTTGATTTTGGTCATCTTTTTTATTTTAAAAGTTATACTTTTCTTTTTCTTGCAGCTTCAGATTTTCTTTTTTTCTTTACAGATGGTTTTTCATATCTTTCTCTGCGTTTGATTTCTGATAGAATACCAGCTTTTTGAATTTTTTTCTTAAATCTTTTTAAAGCTGATTCGATGCTTTCGTTTTCACGAACTCTAACTTCTGGCATGTTTTTCACCTCCTTCGTGAACTAAAAGTTACTTTTCTAGTTGATACTAACATAAAGAAAAATCGCCGTCAAATCTTGATGTTTTTAAGAAAATAAAATTTACAAAACTTAATATTTTAGTGAGTATAATATATACAAATATCAGTGTTGTTAGAAAAGGAAAAATAAAAATGAAAGTTAACTATGTTGCAAAGTCACCTAGTTTTGCTCGTGCATTAACGCTACAAGAAGAACAAGGATTGAAAAAAGTTACAAAAGAAGCATTAGACGAATTGGGAATTGATCAAATAAGCACCACTTTTTTTGATTTTACTATGCCTAATGACAAATACAATACTGGTATAGGTACTACATTTTCAAAAAAAGGTATCGAAACAGCTGAATTTGCAAATACGTATTTTGGCATGACAAATTTGCAAGTCGGACCTCAAGGTGAAGTTTCTGATTTTATTCGCTCGCCTTATTCCGGAACAACTTTTTCATTAGGCATGCAGAATATCTCTCCTGAAAAATTAACAACAAAAGAATATGGAAAAATTTTAACTTCAAAAGACTTGAATTTTTCTCCATATACAACAACTGTAAAAGACGACACGACAGTTGATTATAAACATGTGTTTTCAGAAAAAGAAGGCATAAAACCATTATTGAAAACAGCCTTTGTAAATTTTAAAAATTTAGATGAAACTTCTGAACTAAAACAAGATTTTGAAAAATTCAAAAAGAACAATTCATATTGGCTTGAAAGAGATTCTTTGTTTGAAACATTAGCTTATGAATATGGAAGCGAAGATTCTTCTACTTGGAGCGAAAAAGATAGAAACCTTTTTGCTGATGAAAATAAAATTGACCACAAAAGAATCAAAGAGCTCAAAAAAATAAACGATGATGACAATATAAATGTCGTTGAATTTAATGAGTTTGTTCAATTTATTGCAGATAAACAACAACAAGAAACTAAAAAATCCTTAAACAAACTGGGTATCACAATCAGTGGCGATTGTCATATCGGTTTTCCGCAAAAAGAAATTTGGGCACACAAGAGTGCTTTTTATGATAATGGTGCTATGTTTGGTTGTGACAGAGATGGCAACGGACAATTTATTACTTGTTGGACAGAAGCTCCTGATGTTTCAAAATTAAACAAAGAAGCCGGTGAATTGTATAGACAAAAATTTGCTATGCTAATGAAAAGAAACAATGGAATTAGAATAGACGCTGCTTGGCAGTTGGTTTATCCTACTCTTGTATTGCCTACGCAAAAAGATGCAGATGGAAATATGAGAGGTGTTCTTGCTCACAATCAACCTGAAGTTGGTGCAAAAATAATAAACATTTTAAAAGAAGAAGCAAAAAAAGCAGGCGTAAGTGAAAATAGAATAAATCTAGAAATGCTAGATGGGGCAGGAAAAAGCTGGAAAGCCTTAAATAATCCTGAAGTAAAATCTGCAATAAAAGATATGAATTGTATTCACACAATGCAATATATGGGCAAAACTTGGGGATACGCAGGTCACTACAGAAGCAAAAACTCTGGTGCATTTAATCACTCTACAGAAATGGCAATAGGAACCCACGACGATAAACCCGCAAAAACTCTTGCTTCTAATATGTCTGATGAACAAATCGATATCATGTCTAGCGAACTTTCTATGAATCGCAATTTCTTTAACAACATGAAAAATAGAGTTAATGGCTTGTTTGCAATGTTATTTACAAATACTCCAAAAAACTACCTAGAACCTAAAGGTAGAGTTTCCATGACAATTACAGATGCCGTTGGAAGCAATAGAAGAATTAATGTTCCAAATACTCAAAAAGGAAACTGGGAATTTAGATTGGGTGAAAATTGGGAAAAAGAATATTTTGAAAAATTAGCAGATAACTCTGCATTCAATTTACCTCAATCGCTATCTATAGCCCTAAAAGCAAAAGAAGGAACTTCTGATTTGACACGCAAATTAGACAACTATTCTGAAATTTTAAAATCTGATGGCCCTATGACAAGAAAAGAAGCAAACAAATTAAACCAAAATGCATAAATAAATACGATACAAATAATCTTTTAAAAAGCCCGCTTTATAAATAAGACGGGCTTTTTAAAAATATCTTAATTTTCTTTCTTTTTAATTAGTTTAGATAAAACATTTAATATCAACAATACACCAATCAAACTCAATGCAATGATTATAAATCTGCTTTTTGTGCTAACGACAATGATGGATAATAAAGCGCATATCATAGAAAAACCTGCCAACAATAAAACAAGCTTGTCTTGTGAATAACCGGCATGGAGCAGTTTGTGGTGTATATGTTCACTATCTGCAACAAATGGGCTTGTGCCTTTCATTATTCTTCTGATTGATGAATACGCTATATCCATTAATGGTATTGCTAAAATCAAAATAGGTAAATACATAGAAATGTCTGAACTTACTTTTACAACACCTGTAATTGACAATGTTGCAAGCAAAAATCCTGCATACAAAGCCCCTGAATCTCCCATAAATATTTTAGCCGGATTGTAGTTATACATTAAAAATGCACACATTGCTCCCATTAAAATAAATGCCATAAGAGCATTTATCGGGCATTCAGGTGCCAGAACCAAAGATACAATACCTATTGTAAGAGATGAAATACTGACAATAGAGCCTGCTAAACCATCAATGCCATCTATAAAATTAATAGCATTCGTAATACCTACAATCCACAACAACGTAATTGGATAAGACATCAACCCCAATTCCAAATTAGGGCCAAAAGGATTGTAGAATGTTTCTATTCTGATTCCTAATAGCATAACAATCGTTGCTACTGCTACTTGTAAGAATAATTTGAATTTTGCATTTAAACAATATACATCATCAACAAGTCCCATCAAAAACATCAACGAGCCGCCAACAATAATTGCACTCAGTCCTTGACCTTTTGGATAATAGCTCAACAAAACGAGTAACAAAAATGTCAATGATACAGCGAACCAAACCGCAACACCCCCAAGTCGAGAAATCTGTCCATGGTGGATTTTTCTTTCATTTGGTACATCGACAAGGTTGTTTTTTTTAGAAAACGCAATCACAACAGGAACTGCAAAAATTCCTATCAAAAATGCAATAATTGTTCCTAAAATGTGAGCCTGAGATAATTTAATAATCATATTTTACCTATTATTCATATAGTGGAAATTTTTTACACAATTCCAAACTTTGTTGTTTTAAAGTTTCGATTTTTTCCTTTTCAAGTATAGCATTAGATATTATTTGTGCAATTACTTTCATATCTTCTTCTTTCATGCCTCTTGTTGTAACGGCTGCTGTACCTATTCTGACTCCGCTTGTTACAAATGGGCTTTGAGGGTCGTTTGGAACGGTGTTTTTATTTGCCGTAATACCAACTTCTTCTAGTAAGTTTGCAACATCTTTTCCGGTTTTATTTAAACGTCTTAAATCAAGCGTCATAACGTGATTTTCTGATTTGTTTCCTACGATATCAATTCCATTATTTATTAATTCTTGTGCTAAGATTTTTGAATTTTTTACGACTTGAGTTGCGTATTGTTTAAATTCTTCGCTCATTGCTTCTTTTAAAGCTATTGCTTTTGCTGCAATAATGTGCTCCAAAGGGCCACCTTGAATCCCCGGAAATACAGCTTTATCTATGCCTTGAGCATGGATTTCTTTGCACATAATGATACCGCCACGTGGACCTCTTAGGGTTTTGTGGGTAGTAGTAGTAACAAAATCTGCATAAGGTACGGGATTTGGGTGAACTCCCGCAGCAACAAGCCCTGCAATGTGTGCCATATCAACCATCAAGTATGCGCCAATTTCATCTGCAATTTTTCTGAATTTTTCAAAATCAATAATTCTGGAATAGTTGCTTGCACCTGCTATGATTAGTTTTGGTTTGTGTTCTTTTGCTTTTTTTTCAACATCAATGTAATCAATTACACCATTTTCATCTACTCCGTATGAAATTACATTGTAGTTTGTGCCTGAAAAATTAACAGAACTACCATGGGTCAAATGTCCTCCATTTGATAAATCCATACCCAAAATAGTATCGCCTGTTTTTAAAGCATAGAAAAACACAGCCATATTTGCTTGTGCACCGGAATGAGGTTGAACATTTGCATGGTCACAACCAAACAATTCGCAACATCTTTTTTGTGCTAATTCTTCAATTTTGTCTATAAAAGTGCAGCCGTTGTAGTATCTTTTGTGAGGCTTTCCTTCTGCATATTTGTTTGTCAAAACAGTTCCTGCTGCTGCCATTACTGCTTTTGATACGAAATTTTCTGAAGCAATTAATTCAATTGTTTCTTGTTGTCTTTTTAATTCATCTTTGATATAGCCTGCAATTTCAGGGTCTTGTGCTTTGATTATTTCAAGTTCCATATTATCTCCTCTTTTTTATTTAATTTTACATAAAACAAAAAGTATTGACAAAAATTACCTTGTTTCTAAGTATGCATTGATAATTTTATTGTAGAGCTGCAATTCTTTTAAAGAAGAAGTTTTGAATATATTATTCATGTCTTCAATTAGTTCTTCTTTTGATTTTATATGTCCAAAATCAAACAAATCTTTCGCTTCTACTTTTAGTACTTTGCATAATTTTTCAAGGTTTTCTTTTTTTGGGAGTTGCTCTCCTGTTTCCAGTTTACTTATGTTGTTTAATGATTCCATTCCAACAAGCTCTGCAAGCTCTTGTTGGCTGAGGTTTGCTTTTTTTCTCAGTTCTTTTAATCTTTTGCCAAATTTAACAGTAAGTTTCATTTTATTTCCTTTTTTATTTAGATTAAAAAGGAATTTCAATATTTAAAATAGATTAGTAATACAAATATTGACAAAAAAATAATAATAGTAATACAATAAACACATAAAATTAACACTATTAATAATAATTTTGCTTAGAAATTTATATTAGAAAGGGTAATTTTAATGAAAAAAAGCCTTTACTCTAGCAGAAGTTATGATAACGTTAACTGTGATTGGAATAATCACTTCTATCATTATTCCTGTTGCAATACAATCTAAACCTGATGAAAATATTATGAAATTTAAAAAAGCTCATAATACCCTTTATCAAACAATTTCCACTCTTGTTAATTCAGACAAATATTATTTGAATGGAAATTTGGTCTACAAACCGGACGGAAGTTTTGTTGATAGAGAATATTTTTGTAAAACATTTGCTGAAGTTGTGAGTGCAAAATTTGTTGATTGTAATTGGACAGGTGAGGTTAAAAGTTGGTTGTCGCATTACAATCTGGGTTCTTATTATAAATATGAAATATATAATGATTACTGTATTAAGGCTCTATCAATAGGAGCGAAAGCTCAAATCATAACAACAGATGGCATTACATTTTATGAAACAAATCAGCCTTACCACTTTGCAAGTAAATGGACAACAAATGATGAAATAAATGATAACCCCAATGTTGGAGGACAACTTTTGTTTTATAGCACAGGTGCTGAAAATTGGGCAGGAATTTCTGAAGTTGGTTTTAATGAAATATATAAACCAATCTGTATTGATATCGATGGTATAGGAAAAGGAGAAGAACCATTTGCGTATGGAATCAGGTATGATGGAAAAATTGTTGCAAGCGATAGAGTGAAAGAATGGCTTGAAAAATCAATCCAAGG
>CAKURN010000045.1 GCA_934675695.1 uncultured Candidatus Melainabacteria bacterium
GTACCTCTGCGGGTCTTTCCTGTGGCAGCTGCCTTTTCGGGGGCTGTATTGTCTGCTTCCGGTTTCTTTGGTTCAGTTGGTTTTGGTGAAAACAACTTCAGAGGTTTGGGTCAAAAATTAAACCTAAACTTGCTTGCAGGTACAGGTATTTTGATGAACGATAGTTCAGTTGCAAAAAAAGCGAACTTGCAAGGTGAAATCAGTTTCTTAGAACCAATGTTCAAACGTGAAAACCAATCACTAATGGTACGTGGTTTTGCGCGTTATTATGGAAGCTATCAAGTGCCGCTTGCAATTGAAAGACGCTTGGGCGGCGAATTTACTTTGTCACGTCATTTTACTACATACAAAAACCTCTCAGGTTCGATTGCTTTTGGTGTAGAAGATGTAAATTTGTCCGAGGGTGATTTTTCAGGTATACAAGAAAAATACAGACTTGCAAATATGGATATTGCAAAAAGAAAAAGCGAACTCGAAGGCGGTTTTTATGTAAAAATCACACCTGCTTTGACTTATGACACTAGAGATAGTGTAATCAACGCAAGACGTGGTTTGTTAGCTCGTATCACATTTGAAGAAAATATTGCAATTTCCGGTTCTACATTCGGAAAACTGGGCGGTATGGTTAGAAAATTCATACCTGTCGGCAAAAAATCATCGTTTGTCGTTACTGCAAAAGCCGGAGGAAAAATCCATGGAAATATGCCTGATTTTGCAGGTTATTCACTTGGTGGTCCTTATACAATACGTGGTTTCAATATTTCAGAAGTCGGTGTAGGTACGGGCTATATGATGGGAAGTGCTGAATATCGTGTTCCTATCCCATTTATTGATAGATTGACATCAAATTCTTTCTTAAACAACTTGAGACTAGCAGCTTTTGTTGATGCAGGTACATTGTTTGACCGCACAACAGGTTCTCGTGTATACAATAAACCTGGTTATGCAATTACAGCCGGTGTTGGTTTGAGGGTATTTATCCCTGGACTTGGACCTATCAATTTAGATTATGGTATTCCATTAACAAATACCCAAGGTATGAAACGCTCCTCAGGCTTCTTTACTTTTGGTATGGGTGAAATGTACTAATCAAATTGCCTTTGTGGTTAATTATAATTTCAAAAATTTATTCTATATTTTTAATATGTTAGAATATTTCAAAAATATAGCGGATAAAAATTCTTGCTCAATAGGGGCAGTGTGTTCGGTTCACCCGAGTGTAAATTCTTTGTATGAAATCATTTTATTGGAGATTTCTGAGGCTTCTTTTTATGTGGTAAAACTGAAAGAGTTTGGTTTTTTGAATAAAGAAACAAATTCTTATTTGGTCGAATGTTTGTCGATTTTTTTGATAAATACGAGTTTTAACCCAAAAAAATATTTGGGTTTGATTTCTAAATTAGATGCGATTAGAAAAGAAACAAAAGAATTGTATCTAAAATACTGCGAAAACAACAATCTGCCTTACGAAACAATAAATAAAAACCTTGATATTGAGCCTTTTGCAACAATCTCAAAATTAATTGAATATAGTGAAAAAATTACAACAACAAGGCAAAAAAATTTCAACAACCAAAAGCAAAATTTGTTTGAGCTTGTTGTTTTGATGACAAAATTGGCGAGTATAAATATAGTCAAAATCAAAAAATTCATTGATGACGATAGTTTTGACTATGAAATTATCAGATTTTTTTCGTTGACGAATAGTTATTCGATTAGAAATGAAAAAATAAAAAGAAAAATTTTAGAATTTTCAAAATTGACTTTACAAATAAAAAGAAAATTATACAAAATTCTAGAAGAAAAATTTGGCACAAAAGAAACCTCAACAGTGAATTTGACTGTTAAACAAGGGCATAATATTTTGGTTTCGGGTGATGATTTTGATGAATTAGACGAAGTTTTGAAAACGCTCGAAAACTATGATACGACTGAAAAAATAAACGTTTATACAAATGGGACTTTGTTTTTGGCAAATTTGTATCCATATTTCAAAAATAACAAATTTTTGAAAGGTCATTATGGAACAGACAATGCTGAATATGATTTTTCAAATTTTAAAGGTGCGATTCTGATTACACAAAATTTTGTGCAAAAGATAGACAGTCTTTATCGAGGAGAATTGTTTTCTAAAAAACTAATTTCTTTTACAAAAGTTGTTGATATAGAAAACAACAACTATAAACCCCTGATTGAAACTGCACTAAAACTCAATAAAACTGAACCTCAAAAGAAAAACGAAATAAAAATTGAAATAAACAAAGAAAAACTCCAAAATCTCAAAAACGAAGAAATAATCTTTATTTTGGGCAGGTCAAACAACGAAATTCAAAATTTCAAAAGCTCAAGCAAAAATGTTGTTTTTTTGAATATTCCATTAGAAGGGGATTTGTTGCTTGAAAAAATTGACGATTTTAAAAAAGAAAACAAAAAAATCACGATTTTCTTTTCAGAATGCACGTTGCTGAATTTTGATTTGTTGCTTGCGGTTTTAAATTGTGAATTTGAGATGTATTTGGTACATTGTTCAAATATTTTAATCAACCCCCATGTGATAGAAGCTCTAAAAGAACATTTTAATGTAAAAACAATTTAAGAAAGTTGATTTGTTAGTTGTCTAAATTCTTCATTTGTTAATGTTTCATAATTTCTTAGTTTGGATATAAATTGTTCTTTTTGTGTGCATATTTTTTCAAGTTCATCATATTTTTGTCTTAAAACAACAACTTTTTCCAAATTAAGAAGTTTTCTTTTTCTTTCTTTTAATTCTTCACGTTGTTTTTCAAAATCTTCTATAGTACCTTCTTTTGAGATTGTTTTGTATCTTTCTATCAAACTTTTCATTCTGTTTTTTTCTTTTGTTGTTTCTTCTAGAGAGCTGTTTAAAGAATTTAGAGTGTATTGGTGATTTTTTATTGAATTTTGATTTTCAAAATAAACGACAGAATCCATTGCCAAAAGTTCTTTTTGCCTTTTTTCAAGAGTTTTTTGTGCGATTGTAAATACTTCGTCTTGGTATTTGCCTATTTTTTTGTTGTCGTCTATTAAAGACACACTTTCGATGTATCTTAATAGAGTTTCGTTGTGCTTTAGTTCAAGATAGAAAGTTTTGTCGTTTTCTACAGAAGGGTTTCTTCTTTTTATTGTTCTATTTATTTCTTGTAGAGTTCTTATTTTTTCTTTTGTTTTTTTGATTTTTTGATGAATACTTTCTTCTTTCATACAATTTTTGTTATACGAATCAGTTATCTCACCTATGCGTTTTAAATTGTTTATTTTTGCTGACAAAACAGACATTTCTTGTTCAATATCAGAAATTTGCGGATATTTGGTAGAAAGCTCCATTTCTTTTATTTTCAGTTCTTCGAGTTCTTTTTCTTTTTCTTGTTTTTCTGCTTTTAATTCTTGTAATTTTGTTTGGTTAGAAAGAGTTTTTTGTTTGTTTTGTTTTCTTTGTTTACTTTTTGTAATTTTTATTTCTGTATCAAGTGATTTTAATCTTTCTTCTAAAGAATTGATTTTCGAGGTAACTGTTTGGTGTTGAATTGCAAAATCTAAATAAGGCAAACTCTGTGCTTCTTCGATTTCTTTTTTCAATATTCCTTTTGCTTTTTGTTTTCTTTGCAAATCTTCTTGCAAATTTTCTACAAAAGTTTTTCTTTCTGAAAGATTTTGTTTGATAGTTTCAGGGTTTGTCGAATCGGGCAATTTCAATTTTATTTTGCCATTGCTTAAATTTTCGATTGTTTGAACGATATCATTGGGATATGTGTCGTAGTCTTTGTCTAATTTTCCATTGTCTATTGCTTTTTGGATAGTTTCTACATATTCTTGCAAGTTTTTTTCAAAATCAGGAACAGTGTCTATCCATTTGTCAAAAGGCGAATTGCTTCTTTTCATATTGCAATCTGCACAATCTGCAATGTAGTTTGAGAGTCTGTTTTTTCCGCCCATTGATTTTGGCTCTAAATGTTCTGCTGTAGAAGTATTTTGTGAAACCAAACTTCTTGCCAACATTTTAGAATCTGTTGTTTTTGACGTTTGTTTTACAAAAAACGCATCAACATCGTTTTGAGAATTTGGAAGTTTTTGGACTATTTCGTTTATGTCGTTTTGAGTTTTTTTGTCTTGAAAAACGTGAATTGCAGAATAGATGAACTTTTTGCGAGAAAAATGTTCATCAGAATTGCCTTTTATTTGTTTTTCGTATTCATCTGTTAATTTTTTTATTTTGTTTTCTTGATTTTGACTATTGGCATTTGCCATTGCAAAATCAGAGTATTGCTGAAGAATATCCAACTGAACAGGTATTAGTTTTTCAAGAGAATCTTGTCTTCTCATTAAAAACAACTCAGCAAGGTCTTTTTCAGGGTATTTTTTAGCAAGATTTTTTATGATTTCAACGGCTTCTTGTTCGATTGGACGATAAATACTCGTTTTTTCTTCTGTTTTTTGTCTAGTGAAAACGCTGTCGTCTTCGTACTTTTCAAGAGCTTCTGCAAGTTCTTCACCTTTTTTTGAACTTATGTCTTCAACGAAAGAATCAATTTCTTCGTCATCAAGCATTAATTTAGAACAAACAGGGCATCTCAAATCTTTTAATTTTTTAATTTGAAAATTGTCGACAGTGCAGTATTTTTCGCCAAATGAAATTTGAAAGGTGTCTTTTTCCTCCGTTTTTAGCGGAAAAGTCATTTTGTCTGTTTTTTTAAAACGAGGCTTTGAAATTAAAAAATTATTGTATAAATTGAAAAGTTGTATATTCATATTTATTTTTCGTATTTTAGATTTTTTCTTTGATACCTTGAATGTAGTCTTGAGATGAGCCGTTGTTTGTTAGTGTGTTTAGGTAATTTTCCATATTCTTTTTGAAGTTTGGAATATTTTTTGTCCATTCGTCAAAATCTCTGTTGTTTCTGTCTTCTTCGCAAGTCGTACAGATTTTTATGTAATTAGACGGGTCGTCTTTTGAGTTTTGGTAGGATATTTCTGTTACTGTCGAAGTTTTTGGATTTGCAAAAACAGAAGCTATTTTGTTTGTTGGTTGGTTGTTGAATTTTACAAAAAATGCACCTAAATCACTTTTTGAAGATGGCAAATTTTCTGCCATTTTTGTTAGTTTAGCATATAAATCAGAATTGTCTTTTTGTTTTTGGAAAATTCTTTTTATTTTGTAAACAAATTTTCCATTTTTGAATTCTTCTGTTGATTCATCGAAAATTTGATTTTGTGCGTCTTCTATTGTATAGAGCAATTCTTGTTTTAGGTTTTGTTCTTCTGTAGAATCTTTTATTAACTGTTGCATTTCTTCCAAAACGGACAATCTGTCGAGTTTTATCTCGTCTTCGTATTCATTTGATAACAACTCTATTATTTCTTTTACGTCTTTTTGCGGGAATTTAAGAGTGAGTTCTTGTATTTTTAACAATGCATCGTTTGCGGTTTTGTTGAACTCTAATTTGCCGTTGTTTTTTGTATCTTGTGTCATAGGGTACAAAAGCCCGTCTTCAATACCTTTTTGTATATAATCATAAGCTTCTTGACCTTTTGTGTAGAGCATTCTTGTTGCGTATTTTTTCGCTTTAAACTCGTCTGCCATAGGCTCATTGCATATTGGACAAGTATTTATGTCGAGTTTTTTGATTTGCAAAAATGCAGGGTTTTCATTTTCAACAAAATCTGTCATAGGCGGTTTGTTCATTGTTTTGATTGCTTTTGAGATTTTTGTTTTCAAATCTGACCAGTATTCAACATTTGGAAAATCGTCTTCGTTTCCGATTGCAAAATCACAGATACTATCCATTTGTTTCAAAATAGAAATAGATTGAGAAATGAGTTTGTAGTTGTCACCTGCAGTTGAAAGGTTTTTGAAAGTGTTTTTTGTGCTTTCTTTTTCTTCTATTATGTCAAAAGTCATTATTTCATTGAAGTTTTTGATTGAATTTTGATTGTGTTGATTTAATAATGACCAACAATATGTGACATATCCGCTTAATTCGTCTGTGTAGGTTTTGCCTTCAAAATCGAAATCGATATTTTCAGCGTTTTCATAAATTAAATTTTCTTTTGTTTTTGTAACTGTATTTGCTGTGCTATAAGGGCTTTGGTCGTTTGGTGAAAATCTATTTTCAATTTCGTGTGCCCTTCTTGCCAAAAGCCTTGTAAAGTCTTCGTTTTGTCTAATGTCTTTTGTTATTTGACTGCCTGCAATATAGCCTGCAACTTGGCACAATTGTTCTGTTGAAATGTCTTTTAGGTTTTCATCATACATTAAAGAAGACAATAACATTGGGTTAGAGCTTTTTGATAGAGAAAGGATTTTGCCTTTTGGAGTGGTGAAAAATTCACCGTTTTGTTTGTATAAATAACCTTGTTTTAAAAGGAGATTAGTACATTTTTTGAATTGTTTTGTTAATTCTTCTGTTTCTTTTTCAGGTTCGTCTGACAAATAAACTCTAAAAGAATTTTCAATAATATCTAACAATCCTTTTTGAGTTGTGTTTTCATTGTAATATTGTGCAAGCCCTGATAGAGAAGGTTTGAAGCTGCTTTTCAAGTCGTCTGAACCGGAAGACAAGTATTCTTGGATTAATTTTTCTTCGTCAATCGATGTAGATGGACCTTTGTTTTCAGCGTTTGAGTAAGGATTGTATACAATAACGTTTCCGATAGAGTCTTGCCCACGTCTGCCTGCTCTACCTACCATTTGCCAAAATTCATTTTTGGTAACAGGCTCATAGAGTGCTTCTCCAGTCACAGGGTCAGTTGACCTATAAGTCATATCTGTGACTACTGTGGATTTTGCAGGCATGTCTATACCTATTCCTAATGTTGATGTTGCAACGACCACTTTTAACAATTTTTTTCTGAATAATTCTTCAACCAATGCCTTGTATTCAGGGGCTTTTGCCGAGTGGTGAGTACCTATACCTTTTATTAATTTTTCTTTGTCTTTTTCAGAAAAAAGTCCAAGGTATTTGTTTTCTTGTTCGTATTTTTCTATTGTTTCTTCGATTTGTTTTTTTTCTTCTTCTGTTGTCAAATCCAGTGCTTCTGTGTTTGACAGTTCGTTTGCTGTGTCTTCACATTTTCTTTTTGAAAGTCTATAAACAATCGCAGGAAGCATGTTCTCGTCATTCATTCTAGAAACGAGTTGCGGATAGTCGCTTTCTGTGTGAGGATTGTGGAAAGATTTTATTTTTTTGTTGTCAGGATTAAGCAACAATTGTGTGATTGAATCTTTTTCTTCTTTTGACAAAAATTTGTAGTGTCTATTAAATGTCGCATTTAATTCGTCAAATGTCATAGAATCTGTTTTGTAGCCGTCGATTGAAGCATTTTCTTTTAAGCGTTGAAGGGTTTTTTGGTAGTCATTTTTTGAAAGAGTATAATTTGCTTCTTTTTCGTTTTGGAGTCTGAATAAGGTTTCTAAGCCTCTTTTTTGTTTTGGGGAGAAATCTTCTTCCAGATTGATTTTTCCTGAAATCAACGGGCTAAATTCTCCGCCAAAATAACTATAATACAACTGCGGAACAAAACGGTCTTGGGGCTGGGTTTCTATGATTTTTGTGTCTGTGTAGGGATTTAGGTAGCCTATCCAATTTTTGTATTTTTCACTATTTGCGACAGTTGCTGATAAAACGAGCATTTGAATGTCACGTTGAGCACTTTCCATGATAGAATTTTCCCACGCACAGCCTCTTTCTTTGTCAGCTATGTAATGACCTTCGTCATAAACAGTGATACCTGTGTTGTTTCTGTTGATTGTGCCTGATTGTAGTTGTTTTTCGTAGATTTCTGTTGTCATGATAGAAATCGGGGCATGGGTATTTTCTTTTTTGTCACCTGTTAAAATGCCTACATTTTTTTCGCCGTAAATTTCGCAAAATTCGTCGTATTTGTCGTTTGCGAGGGCTTTTGTCGGAACAGTGTAGATTGATTTTTTGTGTTCATTTAAGTTTTTTGTAACTATATAACGAGCAACTGCTGTTTTACCTGTGCCTGTAGGAGCTAGATATAATAGGTTGTTTCCTTTGTAAAGTTCTTTTGCTGCTTGTATTTGGCTCTCATCTGGCATGAGTTGGAATTTTTCACCATTTTTTAGTGTTATTTTTGGCAATTTGAAGTAGTTGTTTTTGATTGTAGTATCAAAACCGACTTTCTTTTGCGAATACATATAGTGAGCAAAAGAAATGTTGGAATTTTGGTACTTTTCAGTAATTTCTTCTTGTTGTTTCGGTGAATTTTTTTGTAATTTTTTTGTGTTTAAGAAAGAAGTTTTAAGAGAAACGTTTTTAATGGGTGATATCATAGAAAATCCTTTTGAATGTGTGTTTTTAATTTTAAAACACGTAAAGAATTTTTTTTGCGTTTAACAACCAATAGACAATCCTGCACAAAGACTGATATTTTGACCGGTCAAACCTTTTGCGTCTTCTGATATCAAATATTGACACAATTTTGCAATTTCTACAGGTTCTATAAATCTTTTTTGCGGGGTTACGTCAATTACTTCTTGCTTTTCTTCTTCTGTTAGAGAATTGTCTGCTAGTGGAGTTTCAACCCAACCGGGGTTTATCTGGTTGACGGTGATGTTGTTTTGAGCGACTTCTAGTGCTAAAGCTCTTGTAAATCCTGATAGTGCAGCTTTTGTTGCTGAGTATAATGTAGCGTTTGCTTCTCCAACTGTTGCAGAAATCGAACCTATGTTTACTATTCTGCCCCAGTTGTTTTTTTTCATTCCTGAAATAACCAGTCCTGATAGGATATATGCAGATTTGAAATTCAAATCCGTAAGATAGTTTATTTCGTCATAAGTCATTTTTTCGATTGGTTTGTAGATGTATTGACCTGCACAGTTGATTAAAACGTCAATTTGCGAATTAAAGTATTCTTTCGCTTTTTTGTATAATTTTTCTATTTCTGAAATATTTTTAAAATCACAAGGAAAATAATTTACTTTGTCTAACTGTCTTCTTCCTGTTAAAAAAACGTCGTTATCTGTTGATAATACGTTTGCTATTTTTTCTCCAATACCTGAAGTCGCACCTGTAATTAAGATATTTTTCATTTCTGTTCTATTTCATCTACACTAATATAATAAGAATTTATTATTCTTTCTGAAAATTCTTCTACAATTTCTTCTTTTTGTTCTTCCGTTAGTTCTCTTAATGACTCTATCGCCAAGTGTACGTTTGGGTTTTTGTCATACCAGCGTTTGTAATCTCTAGGAT